>JBKBJJ010000047.1:0-5729 GCA_046293855.1 Microgenomates group bacterium
TTTATATTGACGGAATGGTTTTTTAAAATTTTTTATTTTTAAATAATAAATTTGCTTAAAAAGGTTTTTATCAAATAGTGAATGAGAAAAAGGGAAGGGTGTTATAAGTAAAAAATTTATATTTTTATATTTTTTTTTGACTTCTTTTATAAGATTTTGTTGGGCCAGCCATTCTCCAGCGGTATTTACATCAGCTAAAAGTAAAATATTCATTGTTGTAGCAATTTATTAATTAATTTTTTAAATTTTTCACGAGCGTTAATTTTTTCTTTTGAGTTTGATTTAAAAAAATATTTGTTTAAAACGTTAGATTTTGGTTTTTCTTGAAGATATTCGTATATTTTTTCATCGATTTTATCATCTAAAATTATATATTTTTGATATTTTTTGGGAAGGTATTTTTGAATAAATTGAGCAAAATAATATTGATGATCATCAACATGCTCTTTAAATTTTTTTTTACGAGGAATTATCAAAGGAAGATATTTAGCGTATTTTGTGATAAGAAATAAGGTTCCGGGACCGACGTGGGTAATAATTTTTTTCGCCGATTTTATTTTATTAATTAAATCTTTAGGATTTAAAGTCTTGTTTTTATATTCTAATAATTTATCTAAACGGGTAAATTTGGATTTAATTAAACCTATGGTAATTAGAAGATTAAGCTTCTCATTAGTATTGCTTTTTTGTACCATTTTTTTTGAATTTTGTGTTGAACAATAAAAAAATCAGAAAAATTATACAAGATTTTACCTGTTAAAGAAGGGTATTTTATAAAATCATAAGGTTCAATAAATATAGTTTTCGCCCGAAAAAATATTTTCCCGAGAATAAAGAAAGGCACAGCAACAGCTGCTCCGCAGCTTATTAAAAGTTTTGGTTTTTCTTTTTTTAGTATTTTGAAGGCTATAAAAAGATTTTTGAAAAAATTAACGATGTTTCTTGAATCAGGAAAATAGGCATAATAAACCTTTTCTTCTTTTAAAAAATAATCTGAATCTGGGCTTTTTTCTGTTACCCAGATTCTTTGGTAATTTTTAAAAATTGATTTTAATTGAATTATCTGAAATAGATGTCCTCCTTTTGAGGTGATAATAGCAATTTTCATAGGTTAGTTTTTTTTAATATTATCTCTATTTTATTTTCCCAGCTATTCGTTTTGGCAATTTCTTTGGCTTTAAGAGCTTTTTTTATATTCCAATTTTTGGTTAAAAAGTCCAAAGTCTTTGAAAATTCTTGAGGATTATCAGTGGTATAAACAATTTCTTTTGGATACTGCTTTAGAGATAAAATTTCTGTTGAAAGAACTGGCAGGCCGGCGGCTAAATATTCATAAGTCTTCATTGGATTTGAGTATTTAACAAAATTGTAACTTGTATCGTACGGGATAAGACCAATTTTTGCTTTTTTAAGGTAATTAGCAAGTTCATTTTTAGGCTTTTTTCCAAGATAAAGCACATTTTTAATTTTAAGAAGATTTAAAAAATCTTTTTTTGGAGGGTGATTTTTTTCTTCTACCGGACCGATTAATAAAAATTGCCAGTTGGTGTTGTCATTAATAGTTTTTTTTAATATTGAAACATTAATTCTGTAGTCAAAAATACCATAGAAAATAGCAATATTTTCTTTATTCATAATAAAAGGAATAATATTAAATTGGTCAAAATCACAGCCACAGTAGGTGATAATAAATTTTTTATTATTTAAATTTGCCCCTTTTGCTTTTGCTAGTGGCAAAGAATTAAAAGCAACATAATCAGATTTTTTTATAATTGTTTTTTCTTCATTAATGATTTTTTTTTCATGAATTTTCTCATCTAAATAATCAACACAATCATAAATAAAAATTTGTTTAAATAATTTTTTAATAAAAAAACTTTTTATTAAAGGAAAAAACTGCCAAATAATAGCTTTTTTTTTGATAAATTCGATGATTAGAGAAAGAAGCAAATAACCAAAAAATTGATTAATTTTATTAATTATTTTGAATCTTTGAAAAGGAAAGATTGCAAATGGGCGAAAATAAACTAATTTTTTAGATTTTAAAATATTAAAGATAGAATTTAAAAAAATTTTCAAGTTATTTTTTTTTAATAAGTTTTTCCAAGAATATTGATGATAATAATCAAATAAAATTACTGTATTTTTTTGAGATAAGACTTTAGCAGTTTGATCAATATAGTCACAAGGATAATTTAAAGGAAGATGAAGGGGGATAATAATTATTTTTTTAATCATCATTTTTGTATTTTTTTTATCTCTTTGATTTCGGTTATCGTAAAAAAAACCCAATTATTTTCACTAGTAAAAGGAATACTGTTGCCAATAATTATTGGAAAGCTTTCGTCGCCAAAAAGGTAATAATAATCACCCTTTTTTTCAGCCCAGATTGTTAGATCGACAAAAACGTCTTTTCTTAATGGATTGGTTTTTAAATAAGTTTGACCAAAAGCATCTACAGTGACCATTTTAGCATCTAAGATATCTTTTTTATTAATTTTGACTGCTGGAAAATTAAGTGAATCAGTCATTATGCTTCCTTCTTCAATTGAATTGGCAATATATTCATCAACACCTTCGGTATTCGGAAAAGATGGATCATTATTAATTAATCTTCCCTTAGCCTTTATTTGATATAAATTATTATCTTTATTTTTATCATTGATTTTAATAATCGTACCATCAACCAAAAGATTATTTGGATAAAACTCAAAATCGCTTCCAATTAAAATTTTTTTTGCTTTATAGACATAAGAATTTTCGCCAGGAGAATAAACTGCCTTTAATTTTATTTTTAAATGACTCCATTTTTTTTGATCTCCTGTGGGATATGTTTTTATAGATAAAATTTCCGCCATTTTCTTACCTAAAATATTTTTTTCCGCCATTCCTGGTTTTAGTTGTTGCAAAAACCATTCTTCACGGTAAATTTTTAAAACGATTTCAATTTGAGTAGTTTTTCTAAATAAACGGATAAGAAAAAATAAAAACAAAGATAAAATTAAGATAATAATAAGATAATCAAAAAAATTAATTTTTCTCAAATTTTTCATATTTACTAATTATAGCGTAAAAATAAAATATTTCACTTAAATAAAACATTGGTTGAAAAATTGAGTAAAAACATAAAGAAATTAATAAAAATGATAATATTTTTTCATTTTTTTTCCAAAATTCAAAAAAAAGAAGGAATAGAAAATAAATAAATATCCCCAAAGCTGGTAGGCCGTTTTCTACTGCCAATAATAAATAATAATTATGAACAGGCGAGGGAAACTGTCCAAATACTCCGTAAGGATTAATTCTTATCGCCTCAGAGACAGAAAACCCTGTACCAGTCCCAAAGAAAGGGTCTAAACTTAATAATTTAATAGTTTCAATTATTTGTAAGCTTCTTGTATAAAAACCGCCCGTTGATTCAAAAGCTGAAAAAATATTTAGTAAGCGAAATATTGGGATAATTAAAATAACAATAATTGTTAAAAGTAAAATAATAATCTTTTTATTTATTTTTTTCTTAAATTTTAAGAAATAATACAGAAAAATATTTTTTTTGATTGTAAATAAAATTGTTATAAAAATTAAAAAACTATAAAATGCCGAACGACTGAGAGTTAAAATTAAAACAAAAAAGTTTAGAAAAAGAATAAGAAAAAAACAATAGGATATTTTTTTATAGTTGATAATTAAATATAAAATTAAAGAAATTACGATTAACAAAAAACCGGCTAAAAGGTTTGCGTGTGTAAAGGTGCCGGTTGGTCGATAATAAAAAGGAATCTCATCAACAGTTTTACCAAAAATTTCAATATTGTGGATAGCTTCGATTTCTTTCCCCAGAGGCGCACCATTTAAAAATTGAATAATGGCTAAATAAGATTGAAAAAAGCCAATAATTGCTAATAATTCAATCAAGAAATACTTCGACAAATATTTTTTATTTAATAATAGATAGAAGTAAATGATTAAAATTTTAAAAAAACCGCTAATTAAATAGAAAGAAAATAGAAAATTGGGAGATTTAATAAAATTGCTTAAAGTTATAAAAATTAAAAACAAAATATAAACAAAAATCACTTTATTTACTAATTTAATTGGGTTTATTTTTTCTAGAATCATAGTTCTTATTAAATGAAAAAAAATCAAGATAGTAAAAATATCATTAAAAGTGAATTTTATCGTTTCTATCAACCCAAATGGGTGTTCGTCTTTGAGCTGCGGTAAAAAATCTAAATTCATAATTTGGTAAAAGTATGTTTTTCCATGAGGAAGAAACGAGCTAATTAGATACGAAACAAAAAGAGAATAGAAAAGATTTTTTTTAAATAAAAAAAATATAAGCGAGAAAAAAACAAACAAAACCATTAAAATTTTATTGGGAGGATTTAAAGCCAAAACCAATAAAAAGAAAAACAAAACCAAGGTTTTTAGAAGGGCAGTATTTTTCATTTAGCAAATTTGATAATATTTTTTTTAAATTTTACCATTATTTATAGAAACAATATGATTAATAATAATAAGACAATGGCAGGATTTTTAATATTGTTTTTATTGATATTTTTAAGTACTTATGAATTAACTTTTAAAAATAATTTTAGTAATAAAGAAAAAAAGAGAGAAAAACTTGACCAACTTTTAATAAATGAATATTCTGTAAACAAAGCAGTAAATTTAGATTTAAATGATTTTATTGATTTAATTAATGAAAAAAATGAGAAAAAGTTGCAGACGTTTTTCAAAGATTGTTTAAACGTGTTAAAAAGTTTAGTTATTGATAAAAAAGATATAAATTTATTTAATAAAGATAATGTTTTAAGGATTAAAAATAATTCAAATTATTGGTTTAATAATTATGATACAATTTTTCCTCTTGAAATTAAGGACAACTTGTTTTTAAAAATTAAATTTAATGTTAAAGTAGGAGGAAGCGGGGGAATAAGTTTAATATCTCAATTAGGGAAAAATGATGTTGAATGGTGGCTGGGTTTAAATGATATTTACTTAGGAATTGATAATTTCGACAAAAATTATTACCTATCTGTGCAAGTAAAAAATAATAGTAAAGAATGCATTTTGTGTTATAAATTGCCGTTAAAAAATGAGGAAAATTATCACGAATTTTATTTTGTTGTTGACAAAGAGAATAATTGGTTATATGCTTTAAATAATAAGTTTAATGATAATGTAAATATTAATGAAGATTTTTATTTAAAAAGAGTGGTTAATGGATATAAAATTAAATTAAAAGACAATTTTTATATTAAAAACAAAGTTTATTTGGGTATTGCAATTGGACCAAAATCTGAAGTTAACATAAAAGAATTTAGTTTGGTAGTAAAATAAAAAAAATTAAAATTAATAAAAAAACTTAAAATATAATGAAAGAATTTTTTCTAAAACTTATCAGTCAAAAACTAATAATTCGCGTCGGATTAATTTTGTTTACTATAATTTTATCATCGATTTTAATCTATAATTATATAAATCAAAATCTTTACAAATCAAAAGCAAGTTATCCTTGTGGAAGGAATGCTCATGGTCAATGTAGTGGTGATTGCCCCTCAGGTCAAGTATGTAGTCTGCTTTCGGGCAATTGCGTATGTATTCAGTTAAGGCTAACCCCAACACCAACCCCAACACCAAGACGAACACCAAGACGAACACCAACACCAAACCAAACTCCAACACCAACCCCAACACCAAACCAAACACCAACACCAACACCAAAT
>JBKBJJ010000048.1:0-5299 GCA_046293855.1 Microgenomates group bacterium
GATAAATCAATGGGCAAAAGATCAAAAAGATGATAAATACCACCCACCAACTGAAGTTTCTGATTATAAATTTGAAGAAGGCCCAACCATAACACCAACTCCCACCCCCCTTTCAATTTTTCCCTCCCCAACAATAACTGTCACTTTAACGCCCACGCTACCACCTTCACCAACATCACCTTAGTTATTTGTCTTATATTCGCATTTATCTACATTGGCATTTATTTATTCCAAAATGTCTTCACGATCGTGATATATTTTTGGAAAAAAATATTTTGATATTCAACTTTCGATATTGGATAATCGATATATGTATATCTTGGTACGATCGTTGAACAGATGTCATACCTTTTTATTACAAAAGCAATATTATGGAGTTAATAAATTAGGGGTATATTAAGCATATTAACGATGAGGTTTTTTACTTTATTTTTTGAACAATCTCTTTGAAGACTTTTGGATATTCAACGGCAATCTGAGCGAGTATTTTTCTATCCAATTCAATTTTTTTCGCTTTTAGAAGATTGATAAACTGACTATACTTAAATCCCAACTCCCGTACCGCCGCATTTAACCTTATAATCCATAGTCTGCGAAACTCTCTTTTTTTTAACTTTCTGCCAGCAAAAGCGTATTCTCCGGCATGAAGGACTGCCTCTTTAGCCTTTTTGAACTGTTTATGACGGGTCATCCAGTAACCTTTGGCTAGTTTTAGAACCTTTTTGTGACGAGCTCTTGTGGTGACTCCAGCTTTGATGCGAACCATAAGATTATAAATATTAAATATCAAAAATTAAAAATCAAAATAACATAGTAAAATCAAAAATAAAAAAAAATTTTACATTTTAATTTGTCATTTTACTATTTGATATTTGATTTTTGATATCACCGGCCTAACATTTTTTTCACTTTTTTCTTATAAGCCCCTTTTATTTTACTCATCTTCTTCATTCTTCTTAGCCACTTCTTGTTTTTCTTTGATCTGAGGTGTCTTATACCTTGGTGACGATGTAATATTTTTCCAGTGGCCGTCAGCTTAAATCTTTTAGCCGCTGATTTTTTAGTTTTTTGTTTCATCTGACTTATTGGACCTATACGATCTATAAGACTTATAAAACTTATTGGTCTTATTTCTTCCGCGCCACCACCGCTCTGATAACTCTTCCTTCCAGCCGCGGCGGCTTGGAAACATTAACATCTCCTAAATCGTTAATAAATTTTTTCATTAACTCAAACGCCATATTTTTTTTGGCATTCTCACGGCCTTTTAGGGCGAGATTGAGACGAAGTTGGTGACCCTCGTTTAAAAATTCTTTTCCTTTATTCTCCAATCTTGTCAGATCAGCTGGGGCGATAAATAAAGACAACTTTAAATCTTTAACAATACTTTTTTTTACCTTTTTTTTAGCCTCTTTTTCTTTCTTTTCTTCTTGATAAAGAAATTTTTTAAAATCAATAAATTTTGCCACCGGCGGATTTGCCTTGGGGGCAATTAAAACTAAATCAACCCCTTTTTCTTGAGCTTGTCGCAATGCTTCTTCTTTTGTTATCACCCCTATTTGTTTACCTTCTTCATTAATTACTCGCAAAGGTGATGATTCGATCCTGTTATTAATAAAATAAAACTTTCCTTTTTTAATCGGTTTCTTAAAAAAAGTTCTCAATTTGCCTTTTTAGTTTTTTAATAAACTCATAAAGACTAACCATTCCCAAATTTTTGCCTTCTCTTGTCCTAACAGATACTTTATAAACGTTATCAAATTTATAACTTTCTCTCTCTTTCTCTCCAATTATAACCATATAGGGAATTTTTTGCAAGGTATAATGGCGGATCTTATAAGAAACAGTTTTATTTTCATCATTCATCTCAACTCTAAAGCCTTCTTTTTCAAGCTCTTCTTTTATTTTTAAGGCAAAATCAACATTTCCGGTTGATACAGGAAGAATAACAATTTGCACTGGAGAAAGCCACAGGGGAAAATCACCGGCAAAATGTTCGATTAAAAGCCCAACCCAACGTTCTAAAGATCCAAGAGGGGCGCGATGGATTAATACTGGTTGTTCGGGGTTGCCTTTTTCATTAATATATTCAAGCTTAAATCTTTCCGGAAGCATAAAATCGACTTGGATTGTCCCACATTGCCATTCTCGCCCCAGTGAATCTTTAACGATGACATCAAGTTTTGGTCCGTAAAAGGCAGCATCACCCTCACTTTTGATAAAATTTAGGTTTCTTTTTTTAAGCGCTTTAGTAATTTCCTGCTCTGCTTTAAGCCAAATTTCATCGTTGCCTAAATACTTTTCCTTGGCCGATCGCAAACCCAGGCGAAGATAATAATCATTTATCTTGAAAATTTTAAGAAGATAGACAATAAGATCAAAAACAGCGATAAATTCATCAATAACCTGATCTTTTCGACAAAAAATATGGGCATCATCTTGAGTAATATAACGGACACGCAGCATTCCAGAAAGTTCACCTGATTGTTCGTATCGATAAACTGTTGCATTTTCCGCTATTCTAATTGGTAAATCTTTATAACTTCTCGGTTGACTTTTATAAATCATCATATGCATCGGGCAATTCATCGGCTTGACAAGATAGTCTTCATCATCAATTTTCATAGCTGAGTACATTTTATCTCGGTATAGATCCCAATGGCCAGAGGTAATCCATAAACTTTTTTTGCCGATATGAGGAGTGTAAACATGCTGATAGCCTCTTTTAGTTTGTTCTTTGATAATTAAGTTTTCAATTTCTCTTCTTATAATTGCTCCTTTTAGCGTCCAGATTAAAAGTCCTTGGCCCACTTCTTCAGGAATGATAAACAAATTTAAAAGTTTGCCTAATTTTCGGTGATCTCTTTTTTTTGCTTCTTTAAGCCGCCAAAGATATTTGTCAAGTTGGTCTTTTGAGGGAAAGCAGGTACCGTAAATTCTTGTTAACATCTTATTCTTTTCATTGCCCCGCCAGTAAGCACCGGCAACAGACAAAAGTTTGAAATATTTAAGGTTTTCTTTTGGATTTTCAATATGTCCTCCACGGCATAAGTCGATAAAATTCCCCGACTTGTAAGCAGTAATTTTTTCTCCTTTTTTAATTAACTCATCAATTATCTCCAGCTTATAAGGATTATCTTTAAACATTTCTTTTGCTTTTTTCTCAGTCAACTCAATTCTTTCAAATCTTTTCCAATCTTTTACTAACTGCCTCATTTTTTCCTCAATTTTAGGCAAATCATCTTCACTTATTTTTACCTTTTCAGATCGTTTTTTATCACCTTTTATATAATCAAAATCTATATCATAATAGAATCCCTCTTCAATTGGAGGACCCAATGTTAGCTTGGCTTTAGGCCAAATTTCCAAAACAGCTGCCGCTAAAAGATGAGCACAAGAGTGGCGAAGATGGTTAAGGTTTTGCTTATTCATTTAAGAGGAAGCGGTAAAAACTTTTTCTTCTAATTTTTCAATTCTGTCTTCATGATCAGCAATAGCTACTCGCTGGCCACGGATCTCATCAATGAGATCATCCATTTTCTTAAAATGAGGCATTAAAAGCTCTATTAATTCGTCAACAACTTTAGCCAAATCCTCTTTTGTAGACAATCCTTTCAAATCTTCTTTGGTGGCGAATCTTTTAAGATCCTCTTTAGTAGCAAACTTTTTTAAATCCTCTTTAGTAGCAAACTTTTTTAAATCCTCTTTAGTAGCAAACTTTTTTAAATCTTCTTTAGTAGCAAAAATTTTTTTAAGCTTTTTGATGTCTTCTTGAGTAAGCATATTTTAATTTTAGTCTTATCAATTTTTATGTCAAGAGAAAATTTAATGTTTTTTGGTGGATCCTGGAGGGCTCGAACCTCCAACCTTTCGCACGTCAAGCGAACGCTCTCGCCATTGAGCTAAGGATCCGGTTAAATTATTTTACCAAAAAGCTCGCCGTTTTTAAATTCAATAATTTTAACATTTTTTATTTCACCAGGGAAATATTTTTTATCTTTTATTAATATAGGAATTTGATTACTTAAAAGAGCTCTTTGAAAGCCCTCAACTTCTTTATCCAAAAATAAGCAAGTAAAATTTTTATCTAAAAGACCATGAAGGAACCGTTCATACTTTTGTTTTCCTAATTGAGTGATAATCTTTGCTCGTTTTTTCTTAACCTCAGGCGAGGGTTCTTTTAATCTTTTAGCCATAAAAAATGCCGCCGTATTTTTTCTTTTGCAAAAGCGAAAAATATGGAATTTATCAATTGGTGCTTGTTTTAAAAAATTAAAAGTTTCTAGAAAGTCTTTTTCATCCTCTTCTAAAAAGCCAACGATTATATCAGTGCCAATTAGCGCTAAAGGATTAATTTTTTTGATTTGTTTAATTTTTTCCAAAATCTCATTTTTTGTGTAGCCTCTTTTCATTAATCGCAAAATTTTATCTGAACCTGATTGGATGGGAATATGAAAAAAATCAACTAGCCGTCTTTTAGGAAGATATTGTTTATAAAACTGATAAAAATCATCGTTAATACTCCAAGGGTGAACTGATCCAAGACTAATTCGGGGAACTCTGGTTTCATCAATAACTTTTTTTAATAAATCAACAAACTTTTCACCAGTATCATAGCCATAAGCTTCAGTGTTGATGGCGGTTAGAATTACTTCTTTTACTTGATTTTGACAATTTTTAATCTTTAAAATCAAGTCTTTAATTGTTACTGATTTTGGTAAACCGCGAAGATATGGGACAATGCAAAAACTGCAAAATCGCTGACAACCGTCTTGAATTTTAATTAAAATTCTACCCGAAGTTAAAAATTTATCTAAAAAAGGTTTTACTTCATAATTTATCTTTTTGTCTTCACAATTAGTTGGGTCAATGGCAGGCTTATTTAAAAATCTATTTTCAATAATTTTTATTAAAAATTCTTTATTGAGATTGTCAACGATAAGATCAGCAGGAATATTATTATAAAGGTTATTTTTTTGCCAGTAAGTGGCAGCGCAACCAGTGACAATAATTTTACTGTTGAGAAATTTTCTTCTTATTTGATAGATTCGCTGTCTTGCTTCTCTTTCAGCTTTAGCGGTGACAGCGCAAGTGTTAATAAAATAAATTGTTGGGTCATCTGAAGTATATTGAAAGCCTTTTTTTAAAAGCTGACGGTTAATCTCCTCCCGCTCCGCTTCATTGACACGACAACCAAAGCTTTCGCTAAAAAATGTTTTTTTCATATGGATAATTATAATACATTATTAAAGTTAAAATCTTGACAATCCTATAGTCTTGTGCTATAATATAGGTAGAT
>JBKBJJ010000049.1:0-5111 GCA_046293855.1 Microgenomates group bacterium
TTGCCTTTATCATCCTCCAAAAGTTCATATTAATGATCCCTTAACCAAAGTGGCTCAGTTTTTTATTGAAACAAAAGTTCATTACTTGCCGGTTTTTGACGATAAAGATCAATTTTTAGGAATAATATCCGCTCGCCGGCTTCTTTCGCGGTTTGAAAAGGAGACGGATTTTAAAGTAAAAATTGAGGAAATTTTGAAAAATAAAAAACCATTAACGGTTATATATGAAAACGATAGCGTTGCTTCAGCCTTGAATGTTTTTAAGTCAACTAAATTCTCAAAGTTGGTCGTTGTTGATAGCGATTTTAAATTGAAGGGAATTTTTAGTTATTTTGATCTGATTTATTATCTGATGTTGCCGAAAGATTCGCCAAGCAAAGGGGCGCGGGAAGGAAAAAAGGTAAATTTTTTTCACCAACCAGTAAAAAATTTTATGAAGACTTATGTTCTAACTTTAACAAAAGAAAATTATTTATCGGAGGCACTTCATCTTATTTTAGAGAAAAAAATTGGCAGTGTTGTTATTCTTGGAGAAAAAAGAAAGCCAGCGGGAATCATCACCACCCGCGACCTTTTGAAATTTTTTATTCAAAAGGAAAAAGAAAAAGAAAAACCGCCTGTTTTCAGGCGGTTTTTTAAAGGAATTTTTCCTCAAGAAAGTAAATTGCTTCTTTGAGATTATTAAATTTGTATCGATAGGGAATTCTTTTGTCCAGGAGGTTTGTAATCCAGAAAATTTTTGCTTTAGTGTGAGAGTTTAATTTTTCAATAATATCCCAATTATCTTCAACATAAATATCTAATTTTAGTTTTTTAATAATCTTGACTTTAAACTCATTTGGTTGTAAGTCTTTGTTGTTAAAATAAAAACCTCGAAAAACTTTTTGAAATTTTAATTTTTTAAACCAAATTTTGGAGTCGTCTTTTAAAAAACTATACCGGCCGGTGATTAAATAGGCATTGATTTTTTTGTTATCAACTAAAGATTTAATTTTTTTTATCGCCGGGTTTATCCGCCAACTAGTTTTGTGAAGTAAGCGCCAAATAAATTTTTCAATCTTTGTATTTGGATAATAAAAGGGTTCTTTTTCTTGTTTGAAGATTATCGGTTTTATAAATTTAAATTTTTTTGCAATAAGACGAAAACTTCTTATTGGGTTATCTAAAATTACCCCATCTAAGTCAAAGCCCACCTTCAAGATTTTTCTATTTTTCATAAAATTATATGATATCATAAAAAGTATGAAGATTCTTATTACCGGTGGTGCAGGTTTTTTAGGTTTACATTTAGCTAAATATAGACAGAAAAGTGAAGAAGAAAAAAAGGAAGAGGATGATACTCAAAAGATTAAGTTGTATTTATTAGATATTGCCGATTTTGATAAAAAAGAATACCCAAAAAATTGTCAATTCATTAAAGCTGATGTTAGAGATAAAAAATTTATCGATTATTTATTTAACAAAGAAAAATTTGATTTTGTCATCCATGCAGCTGCTGCTTTACCTCTTTGGAATCAAAGAGACATTTTTGAAATTAATATCACTGGAACAAAAAATATTCTTGAATTATCGTTTAAAAATAAAGTTAAACGGGTGATTTTTATTTCATCAACAGCTGTTTATGGTGTTCCAAAAAAATATCCTATCTTTGAGGATGATTCTTTAGTCGGCGTTGGTCCTTATGGTCAGTCAAAAATTGAGGCGGAAAAAATTTGTTGGCAGTTTATAAAAAAAGGATTAAAGGTAACGATTTTGCGACCTAAAACTTTTGTAGGTACACATCGGTTGGGAGTTTTTGAGATACTTTTTGATTGGATTAAAGATGGAAAGAAAATTCCTGTAATTGGTAATGGTTGTAATCGTTATCAACTTTTGGATGTTGATGATCTGGTGGAGGTAATATATCTTATAATAAACAAGCAAATTAGTGAAGGAAGAAAACGAAACAACGATAAAAAATTAAATGAAGTTTTTAATATCGGAGCGGAAAAATTTGGCACGGTGAGACAAGATTTGGAAGAGTTATTTGAATATGCTTATCAACAAAAAGTTAAAAATCAATTATCCGACGGTTGTAGAAAAATCAAAAATTTTAAGAAATCATCAATTATAGCGACACCGGCTTTTCTTGTTAAAAAAATTTTATGGTTTTTTGAAAAATTAAAAATATCGCCTTTGTATCAATGGGTTTACGATACTGCAGATCATGATTCTTTCGTTTCCATTGAAAAAGTAAAAAAAACATTAAATTGGCAACCAAAATTTTCCAATGCTCAAGCTTTAATCAAAGCCTATCAGTGGTATTTGGATAATTATCAAGAGATAAAATCTCATCCAACGGGAGTTACCCATAGGGTTGGTTGGAGACAGGGAATATTAGGATGGATAAAAAGATTTTGTTAATTTTTTTTAAACACCATCACCTTTGGATGGTCGTAAACGGTAAAGGATTCATCAGCTTCTTTGTCATTTATTAAAAATTGAAAATTGAAAATTGAAAATTTCGGATAAACAGCAAATTCGGCAATTTTTGAAAACCCTAATTTTCCGTTAAATAACTTTCTATAATATTCAGCAGTTTTTGGATAACAAATTTTGTACTTTCGACAATCAGCCAATTTTTGAAGAGGAAGATAGAGACGGTGAGAAGCAATAATAATGTAATCGGCAAGTTTTAACTTTTCATACAAAATAAACCACTTTCTTTCATCATCTGGTTGATCATATAAAGTCATTTCCAAAAAATTATATTTTTCTCCTCCCAGTAAAGGTAATCGATCATCCCAGTGTTCAACGGCTAAGTTTGATCCGGCAGGAATGTTTTTCAAAATCCACTCGGTGGCAGAAATACGAGTATGAGGTTGAGAATAGATATTGATGAAAGTCAAAGTCCATAAGAGAGTAGAAAAAAAAATTAAGAAATTAAGAAATTGAGAAATTGAGAAACTATTATTTTTGATTTTTAATATGTATTTTTGATATTTGATATTTGATATTTGATATGCTCCCAATCCTGCCATTGTTGCCAAAAAAGGGTAAAGGGGTAACATATAACGCATAAATTTAACACTTGAACGTCCAATTACTAAGAAATAAAATAGGTAGAAGGCAAGGTATAACAAGCAGGGCAATAATTTAGATTTTTCCTTATCATTTTGATTTATTATTTTTGATAGTTGGAACAAAAATGAAACAAAGCCTATTAGACATAAAAAGGAAATTATTGGTCCCAATCCCCAAAAGAACATATTCTTTAGATAGTAAAGATAGGGGAAGGTGTTAACATACTGTAACGTATAGGGAAAGATATAAGGGTTATTGTTCATTTTAACTTGCAAGATTACATCATTTAAAAATTTTTTGTAATCTAAAAAAGCAAAAGGCATAAAGATAAAGTTAAAAATTAAAAGGCCAAAGTTAAAAATTAATAAATTAATTAATCGGCTAAGCCGATTTTTAGCTACAAAAAATATTACGGTGAGGACAATTGGGTAAAAAATTATCGCGGTCAATTTACTGGAAAAAGCCATCGCAAAAACACATGCAATGACAACCGTCTCTTTTAATTTATTCGACTTAATTTTAATGCGGTCGTTCTTAAAATAAGAAAGAAGAAGATATATTAAAAATGTTAAAAAACAAGTAAGGAAAACGTCACTAATAAAAAAGTGGGTATTTTGAATAGGAAAGAAGGCGATAGCGTAAAAAAAAGAAGAAAAAAAAGCGATAGTGGATATTGAATATTTGATATTAGGAAATAAAATTAGAACAGTTTTATAGACAAAGATGACAGTAAGAAGATCAAAAATTACTGATAAAATTCTTCCCAGATACAACATCCCATTGTAGTTAGCTAAATTTGTCTTAAAAATAAAATCTGATAATTGAGATAATCCTTTTAAAAGATAAATTGGTAGGCTGCCGTAATTAAAAAATTGAGGATTTAACTGGTCAAAAAAGTTAATCCGTTCAGCTACCATTATTAACATTCGTTCATCCGGGTGAAGATGAAAACCACTATCCCAATTAATACCATAAAAACGAGGAAAAAAAGCTAAAATAAAAATTAAAAAAAGAGAAATTTGTTTTTTCATTAAAGATAAATTATACTAGAGAAAGTGTTATTGGTTATTCGTCATTAGCAAATTTAATTTTCCAAATAACCAATAACAAATAACGAATAACGTTCTTATGTTGCCAGTCCTTGTGAATTTAGGCCCAATTAAAATCTACACCTTTGGTGTTTTTTTGATGTTGGCATTTTTTTGGGGCAGTTTTCTTTTGTGGAAAAATATTCGTCTTACTTCTTTTTCTGAGGAAGATATTTTTGATGGTTTATTTCTGGCTCTTGCCGGGGCATTGTTGGGAGGAAGACTATTGCATGTCATCCTCAATTTTGCTGATTTTGGTTTTAATCTTTTAAAATTTATTCTTATCAATGGTTACCCAGGATTAAATTTTTATGGCGGTCTTTTTGGCGGTCTTGTCGTTTTATATCTTTTTTTTCTTTCCAAAAAAATTAAATTTCAACAAGTGGCTGATTATTTTATCGGGCCAATTTTTATCGCCTTAGGCTTTGGCTGGTTGGGAAACTTTTTTTCCCAAACACCTGTTGAATTAACCTTTTTTTATCGGGCAATTCTTTTTTTTGCAGGTTTTATTCTTGGGCAAAAATTGCTTTTTGATATCAGAAGAGAAAAATATCCTTCCGGCTTTCTTTTTTATTTTTTTGCCTGGTTTACCGCTGGCGTTAATTTTCTATTTGACAAATTAAAAATTAATGGTTTATACTGGAAAGGATTAACTTTGGATGGCTTGATCTCAGGGTTAATATTTTTAGCCACAAGTTTTTATTTTATTTATTATTTTAGAAAAACCATAATTGCTTATGCAAAAAACTCTTACCAAAAAATTTATCAAAGAGCAAGAGAGTTATTTAGAAAAAGAGTTGGAAAAGGTAAAAAAACAGATTGAGGTACTTAAAAAAGATGATCCATTTTCCGACCCCGATCATGCTTCAGATAATGCCGCTGTTGATACTGATGTCCGCGAACAGGTGGGACACGAGACGATTGAGGCACAGATAAAAGATTTGGAAAAACGCGCTGAAG
>JBKBJJ010000004.1:0-20114 GCA_046293855.1 Microgenomates group bacterium
AAAATGCTTCTTTATGCTATCCCGATGAATATTTTTGAAAATAAAGATTTAACAACTTCTTCCCTTTTGAAAGACTTTTATAATGCTAATTTTCATACCCAGTTTAAATCGCTGAATTTTTTTTATTCAGGTAAAAAAGTTAAAAGGAGATTAAAAAATAATGCTTTAGTTTTATTCTCTTTTGGTAAAGAGAGTCTTTTGACTTTGGGATTATTGGAGGAGTTGGGAGTTTCTTTTTATCCTATTTTTATTAAAGAACCACAAAGTATTTTTGAAAATAGACATAAGAGAAAGTTGGCAGATAAGTTTTTTAAGTTATTTGGTAAAGAAGTGGAATTTTTTCCATTGTCAGTTGGAAGATTAAGGGAAGAAACTGGGTTATATTGGGGTTGGGATATTATCCTTTCTCAGTATGCTTTTACTCTTTTACCTTACTATTTTTACTATCAGGCAAAATATGTTTTTTTTGGCAACGAACAAAGCTGTAACTTTTATTTAAAAGACAAGGAGGGATACTGCATTAATCCTGTTTTTGAGCAGAGTGTGGCGGCGATGCAACTTTTACAAAATATCCCTAAGCTTTTTTTTATTTCCACTAATATTGGTAGTTTAGTTGAACCAATTCATGAGATATTTATTACCTATATTCTTCATCATCGATATAGTAAATTGGGAATATTTCAAATGTCTTGTTTTTCTGAGGAGGAGGCAGCAAGAAAGAAGCGTTGGTGTGGAATCTGTGAGAAATGTGCTCGCATATATATTTTTTTTAAAGCGTTAAGAATTTCGCCTGAACGGGTGGGTTTTTATAATAACGATATGCTTTCATTAAAAAAGGAAAAATTTTATGTCCTTTTCAACAGCGATGTAGGAAGCAGTTACGGAGGGAGTGGTTTAGGGCGAGATGAACAATTACTAGCCTTTTACTTGGCGTGGAAAAATGGGGTTAAGGGAGAGTTAATGGAAAAGTTTAAAAGGATACACTTGAAGGAGGCGGAAAAAAGAAAAAATGAGTTGATAAAAGAATATTTTGGTATTCATTCGTCTTTATCTTTACCCTCTTCTTTAAGAGGAAGTGTGTTAAAGATTTTTGAAAGTGAGGGGAAGAATTTAAACAAACACCTGGTGTTGGTTGGCTTCAAACCTTCGGATTAAAACTTTGTAAAACTTTGTAGCATATAGTCCGTAGACATTTAAGAAAATTTTTGAGATAGTTTTTTTATGCCCTACCGACAAATAATTTTTGCCAATAATGAGATATATCATATTTACAACAAAAGTGTTAATAATGAGGAAATTTTTAGAAGAAAAGATTGCTTAAAAAGAGCTTTAGCGTTGATGGATTTTTATCGTTTCCCCGCAAAGATAAGTTATTCTCATTTTCTTCGATTAAATTATGATTTAAGGTTGAATTTAAAGAAACAAATAGAATTTCAAGGACCGTTAGTTAATATTTTAGCTTTTTCTTTTATGCCGAATCATTATCATATGGAATTACAACAACTGGAGGAAGATGGAATTTCAAGATTTATTTCCATTTGGCAAAATAGTTTTGCTAAATTTTTTAATAAAAAAAATGAAAGAAACGGACCTTTATTTTTGGAAATGTTTAAGGCGAAACGGGTTGAGACACGCGAGGAATTAATCCATATTTCTCGTTATATTCACCTTAACCCAGTGTCTTCATTCCTTATTGATGTTAAGGAATTAGCTTTTTACCCATTTACTTCTTTTCCGGCTTACCTGGGGACAATAAAGTATTCTTTTGTTAAAACCAATATCATTTTAAGTGAATTTAGAAGTGTTGAACATTATAAGAAATTTGTCTATGATCAAGCCGATTATCAGAGAACGCTTGAGAAGATTAAGAATAAAGTTTATGACTATAGGTAACCGAAGGTTTCTACTTCACAAACACCTGGTGTTAGTGCTTGGTGGTCGCTGAGGGATTTGAACCCCCAACCCCTTCGATGTAAACGAAGTGCTCTTGCCAATTGAGCTAAGCGACCAAAATGTGGGCACGGATGGAGTCGAACCATCGGTCTCTTCTTTATCAGAGAAGTGTTTTGCCGTTAAACTACGTGCCCTTAACCAATAATTATATAACATTGATAAAAAAATTATTAAAGTATTTTTATCAGTTAAAAAATTTAAGAATTTTTGTAAAATTTTGTATAATATGAATTATAAATACAATAGTATCAATATTATTTTAATTTTTTAAATTCATTGTAAAAAAAAGAGAGATAAAAGAAATAATTAATTATTTTTTTCTTGTAGGAAAATTAAAATGGTTAAAAAGATCAGGATGGCTTGAGAGAAAAACTCCTGATCCAGAATCAGTGGCAGAACATATTTTTAGGGTAGCAATGATTTGTTTTATTGTTGCTCCTTTGCTGAGATTAAACAGAGAAAAACTAGTGATGATGGCTTTATTTCATGATTTTGCCGAAGGAATTTTTGGCAATCCAATTAGTGAAGGATTAACGAAAGAAACAGCAATAAGATATATTGATTACAATAAATTTGAAAAAGTTAATTCAATAAATTTTAAGACAAAGGAGCAAGAAAGATTTATGAAACAGTTGGCAAAAAATTTAAACTTACCAGAAATTTATAAGTTGTGGAAAGAACACTCTTTTGAAAACAGCAAAAATGCCACCGTTTATTCAGACATATTATTTCAAATAGGTAAATTAGCCAATATTATTCAAGCTTTAGAATACCAAATGCGGGGGGTTCCTGAAAAACTTTTAAAAGGGTTTTGGGTTTCAGGAGATGTCTATGTAAAAAACCGGCTTTTGAAAAATATTTTATATGAGTTGAAAAAAATAGAAAGTAAAAAAAGACTAATTTTATAAATACTACTGCCGATGTTATTTTTTTCAAAAATTTTTAATAAACAGGTATTAACTGAAGATAATTTACCGATTGGTAAACTCGAGGATTTTATTTTTTTAGTTTCCTCGATTGAACCAAAAGTAACTAAACTTTTACTTCGAAAAAAAAACAATGAAGTTCTGATCATCCCCTATCAATATGTAAAAACCATTGATCGAGATTTAACAATAAAAATAAAAAAAAATTATCAACTGACCGAATTGGAAGCTAATGAATTATATGTTTTAAGAAACCTACTTGATAAACAGATAATCGATGTTGCTGGTAATAAGTTAATTCGCGTTAATGACGTTTGTTTTCAAGAAAAAGATGGTAATTTATACTTAATTGGAGTTGAGGTGGGGATTTTGGGAATATTAAGAAGATTGGGTTTGGAAGATTTTCTTTTAAAGATTTTTGCCATTTTAAAACTTAAAATTGAATCAAGATTTTTATCTTGGGTTGATATCCAACCCTTAGAGTTAAGTCGCGGGGTAGTGATGACAAAATACAAAGAAAATAAACTTTCAAAATTACTTCCTGAGGACCTTGCTGATTATTTGCAAAAAACTAATATTGACAGTGCCAGGAAAATTATTAATCTTCTTGATGAAAGAAGAGCGGCTCAAATTATAAAAGAGTTAAACTTATCTTATCAATTATCATTTTTTAATAAATTAAAAACAGAGGAGGCGATTAAATTTATTAAATATTTAGATCCCGATGAGGCAGTTGATATTTTATTTAACTTAAGCAAAAGAAAACGAGAGGAAATTATTAATAAGCTGCCTGAAGATCAAAAAAAGGTAATTAATTATTTAATTAAGCTTTCAAAGACGCCGATTGGAGACTTAATGACTACCGAGTATGTCCAGGTAAAACCGGAGATGACGGTAAGGGAAACATTAAGGTTAATTAAAGAACAAACAGCCGAGTTCTCTTTTCTAACTACCGTATACGTGGTAAATAATCAAAATCAATTAATTGGTGTTTTTAATTTGCATGAATTATTACTTCAAGATTTGGAAACACCGGTTTTTCGCTTTATGCAACAAAATTTAATTGTTGTTCATCTATCAACACCAAAGGATTTAGTGATTTTAAAAATGCTTAAATATAATTTGCAGGTTTTACCTGTTATTAATGAAGAAAAACAATTAATGGGGATTATCACCATAGATGATTTAAGTGATTATATATTTAAGAAAATTAATAAATGAGAGATTATTTGAGAAGTCTTATAAAAAAAATATCTATCTTTCTTTTAGTTTTAGGACCGGGAATAATTACCGCTGTTGCTGATAATGATGCCGGCGGAGTGGCAACTTACACAGTGGCAGCTTCTATATATGGAATGGCCTCTAAATTTTTGACTATTCCGGAGACAGTACTTTTAGCGGCAACTCAGGAGATAGGGGCGCGAATTGCCATTGTCACAAAAAAAGGATTGGGAGATTTAATTAGGGAAAGGTATGGGATAAAAATTTCTCTTTTAATTTTTCTTTTATATTTTATTGTTAATCAAGGAGTAGTGGTTCAAAATGTTTCAGGACTTAAGGCGGCTTTTGAACTTTTCAATTTAAATTGGCGATTTTTTCTGATTTTTACTTGCTTACTTTTGATTTTTTTTGTTACTTTTTTTGATTATAGAAAACTTCAAAAAATTTTTCTTTTTTTGATTGTTTTTTATTTAGGATATATTTTTTCGGCAGTTTTGTCTAACCCCAACTGGAAAGAGGCTTTTGTTGAAAGTTTCATCTTTCCCAAAAAAGTTAATCTTTTTGATTTAACTTTTTGGTTTTCAAGAATTGCTGTTTTGGGAACTACCATCACTGCTTGGGGACAATTTTTTGTTCACAGCTACATAATTGATAAAAAACTTGACATTCAACATCTTAAATATGAAAGATTGGAGGTTTATGTAGGAGCTTTTATTACTAATTTTTTTTCCTGGATGATGGCAATCGCTGTTACTTATACTCTTTTTGCTCATGGAATAAAAGTTGATGATGGATTAAAGGCGGCTTTAGCAATCAAGCCTTTTGCTGGAGATTTGGCTTATATATTTTTTGCCTTAGGTTTATTTGGTGCTTCAATTTTGGGTTTAACCATTGTTCCTTTAGCCACTGCCTATGTTTTTGCGGAAATTTTTGGTTATGAGGGAAGTTTAGATCTCTCTTTTACCAAAGGAAGATATTTTTATAGTTTTTTTATTATCCAGATCTTAATTGGTTTAATTGCTGCTCTTTTTACCCAAACTTCTCTTTTTAAATTAACTTTGTATGTGGACTTTTTAAATGGAGCGATGTTGCCGGTTATTTTTTATTTTCTGGTAAAATTTTCTGAAGATCCCCAAATTATGGGAAAATATGTTTCCTCAGGGTTAACTAAAATTTTTGTCAGAGGGTCAGCAATTTTAATTTCAATTGCTGTGGTTATCAGTTTTATTGGTAAAATTTTACATTTAATATGAAAAAATTGATCATTCTTGCCGATTGGGCTTGGGATTCATTAACGTGTCAGGAGGTTAGATCGGCGGTTGAGGGATTTTTGAAGAACCCAAATTGTGCCAATATAAGTTTTGTAAATTCAACACCATCAACAATTCATGCCGGTTTTCTTTGCGCCCAGATTGTTGAGACTGAGGAGAGATATGGTAGACCGCTTGAAACCGTCATATTTGTCAACATTGATCCAAGATTGGAGGGTAAGGGAGCACCGTTTTTTGCTATTAAGTTAAAATCAGGAATTTATCTTGCAGGGCCAAACGCTGGATATAATTTCTCACTGATTAAAAAAAAGTTAGATCAAGTTTTTATATATCAAGGCTTTGATAAAGGAAGCCAATTTCGATCGAGAGATTTTTATTCGCGAGTATGCGCTCATTTAATGGATGGGATGGAGGATGAGTTGGCGTTGGAGGAGGTAAGCCAGGATCAAATTCCCACCTTAAAGGGATACTATATTGGGCATATTGACAACTTTGGCAATATTAAAACGACCCTTACCGCTTCTGATTTTAAAGGCAAATATGAATATGGTGATTTAATAAAGTTAAGAATAAATAGGGTGACAAACTTGGCTCGTTATGTTAGTGGATTATTTGGAGGGAGGGTTGGTGAATTGATAATTTATCCTGGTTCTTCGGGTTCTAAAGATAATCCTTATCTTGAGATTTCAATATGGCGGCACTTTAGTGAAGAAAAACCTACCACCGGAAGCGCTGCCTTTAACTTTCCTTTGCCTGGGATGGCGATTGAGATTTTGTAATAAATTTAGTCTAGTAAACGGGTTAGGAAAAAAAGAAAGGAGGTGATCCAGCCGCTCCTTCCAGAACGGCTACCTTGTTACGACTTAACCCCCATCGCCGAAGTAATCTTCCCCCGCCAGAGGCGGGGTTCAGATTACTCCGACTTTGTTGGCTTGACGGGCGGTGTGTGCAAGAGGCAAGAACGTATTCACCGCGGCATGGCTGATCCGCGATTACTACCAATTCCGCGTTCATGAGGTCGAGTTGCAGACCTCAATCCCCACTGAGGGCAGGTTTAAGGGATTGGCTTGCTGTTACCAGCTTGCAAAACCCGCTGTCCTACCCATTGTAACATGTGTGTAGCCCAGGGTATAAGGACCATGCTGACTTGACGTCTGCCCCTCCTTCCTCCCTCCGAATCGGAGGGCAGTTTCCGCAGACACATGTAACTGCGGATAGGGGTTGCGCTCGTTGTCCCACTTAAGGGCACTCCTCACGGAACGAGCTGACGACAGCCATGCAGCACCTGTCCCAGCCTCCTTGCGGACATCCCGAATTTCTTCGAGACTGAAACGCTGGGATGTCAAACCCTGGTGAGGTTCTTCGGTTCGTTTCGAATTGAACCACATGTTCCACTGGTTGTGTGCCTCCCCGCCAATTCCTTTGAGTTTTAGCCTTGCGGCCGTACTCCCCAGGTAGCTTGCTTAACGGGTTACCTTCGCCACACCCCCCCTCCGAGTCGGAGGGGAAATGCAGCTAGCAAGCATGCGTTTACAGCTAGGACTACGCAGGTCTCTAATCTGCTTCGCTCCCCTAGCTTTCGTGCCTCAGCGTCAGTAGTCTTCCAGGAACTCGCCTTCGCCGCTGGTGTTCCCCAGGGTATCAACGCATTTCACTACTCCTCCCTGAGTTCCAGTTCCCCTAAAGACTACTCTATCCTATTAGTTTTTTACCTTTTTCCTTGGTTGAGCCAAGGACTTTAAGGTAAAACTTAATAGGACGCCTACGCGACATTTTACACCCAGTAAGACCGGATAACGTTTGGGGCCCACGTATTACCGACGCTTCTGGCACGCAGTTAGCGGCCCCTTTCTAGTAGGGTACTGTCAAACCTCCGAATCGGAGGTCTTCCTCCCCTACCACAGCGGTTTACACTCTTTCGAGCTTCTTCCCGCACGCGGCGTCGCGCGGTCAGGCTTTCGCCCATTGCCGACTATTCCTGATTGCTGCCTCCCGTAGGAGTGGGGCCCGTGTCTCAGTGCCCCTCTGGCTGACCACCCTCTCAGGCCAGCTACCCGTCATTGGCTTGGTAGGCCGTTACCCTACCAACTACCTGATAGGCCGCAGGTCCGTCTCTGTCCGGGAAGTTACTCCCTTTACCCCGCAAAGCGGGGACCATCAGGTATTACCCCATCTTTCGATGAGCTATCCTTGAGACAGAGGTAGGTCCCTACGTGTTACTCAGCCGTCCGCCGCTGACTTGCCCTTCGGGCGAGTACGCTGATATAAGCAGATAATAAAATGCATCGCAGAAATACGCTGAAAATTTCTGCGTTATTCTGCCTGCAATCTAAAAATCTGCGTGGTTCCGCGCACTTGTCCGAAGGACAAATTCGCTCGACTTGCATATCTCAGGCACGCCGCCAACGTTCATCCTGAGCCAGGATCAAACTCTTAAAAAAGAGATCCCAACATAAAGTCGGGATAAAGATTCTGTAATCCTCACTTACGTTCGGAAACAGAATCTAATACCTAACCCGTTTACTAGACTAAATCAAATGATTAAACCTACTTTTCAAAGTGCAAAATTTAACTTATAAATTTTAAATGAAAATTATGAGAATGTCAACGGCTACCGAATGGCAATTTTTAATATATTTTCGAAATTTAAACCAAGTTTTATTAAACCATTAATGGTTGTATTTTCCGGGTCCTCCGCAGAAAAAACATTTATCTTAAGTTCACTGGCAAAAAAATTGTCAATTCCCTTTATCTTTGCTAATCCACCGGTTAAGATTATTCCTCGTTTAAGTAACTCATCCAAAATCTCAGGAGGAGATGCTTCGATTAGCTCTTTTATACCATCGATAATTTGATTAAAATGCGGTAAAAGAGCTTCCCTAATATCAGATGTTTTTATTCTAACAGATTTAGGTAAACCGGTTTCTAAAGATTTGCCTCTTATAGTGACTGTTTTTTCTTGATTAGTAAAATTTAAAAGATTAATCTTTAAAAATTCACAAGTTGCATCACCTAAAATTATTCCATATTTTAAATAAACGTAATTATAAATAGCTTTATTCATGTAATCTCCAGCATTTTTGATTGTTTTTGAAACGACAATGCCACCACCACTGATCACAGAAAGCTCAATTAACCCTCCGCCTAAATCAACGATAAGATTTGGTTGATGAGAAAAAATATTTAAATTACATCCTTGGGCGGTGGCTAAAGATTTTTCAATTAAAAAGCTTTGCGAAATACCCGTTTTAAAGAAAACTTCTTGGATTGCTTTTTGTTCTATTTCTGTGGCAATTGATGGGATGATGGCAATGGCAGTTAACGCTGGTTTTATTAGTTGGTTTCTATAGTAAATATAAACAGACTCATCTAAAAATTTCCTAATAAGAGCAACTTCGGCATCGAAGTCTGAGATGACACCGGCAATAATGGGTCTGATAATTTTAATATAGTCGGGAGTTTTTCCGACTATCGATTTTGCTTCGCTGCCAAAAAAGACATATTCTTTTGTTTTTGTATTAAGCCCAAGGTATGTTGGTTCTCGAAGAACAACACCTTTATTTTTAATAGCAATTTTTGTCATTGTTGTCCCTAAGTCGAAGTATATTTGCGCCCTTGAAATAAAGGGAATTTTGACTTTTCTTAGATTTTGGATAAAATTAAACATGATGAATAAAAACTCAAATCCTAAAAATCAAAACTTAAAATTTTATATTATTGATAAGATTTTATTTTATCTTTATGCCGCTTTATTTTTAATAACTCCGCTTCTTATGCTTCCTTTTACTTCAGAGTTATTTGAGTTTAATAAAATGATTTTTATTTATTTACTTGCAACTTTAATTCTCTTTTTTTGGATATTAAAGATGATATCTTTCAAGAAAATTATAATAAAAAAAACACCATTTGACATTGCCATTATTTTATTTTTTATTTCACAAGTTTTATCAACACTTTTTTCTATTGATAGACATACTTCTATTTTTGGTTATTATAGTCGATTTAATGGTGGTCTTTTATCCATTATAGCTTACATTATCTTATTTTACGGATTTGCTTCCAATTTATCTTTTGACACAAAGATTTTGGAGATATTGCTTAAAATTTCATTATTTTCTTCATTAATGGTGATTTTTTGGGGATTGCCGGGTAAATTTGGTCACGATTTAACTTGCCTTTTATTTATGGGGCAGTTTAATAACTCTTGTTGGACTGATCAGTTCCGTCCGGCTGAGAGAATGTTTTCTACCCTGGGCCAACCTAATTGGTTGGGAGCATATTTAGCGATTAATTTTTTTATAGGGATGTATTTTTTTTACTTATCAATTAAAAATAAAAAATTGATTCATTCATTATTTTATTTTTTTATTGTCAATTTAACTTTCATTGGGATAATATTTACTAAATCAAGATCGGCATTTCTTGCTGTGATTGTAGAAGTTGGAGTAAGTGCTGCAGTCGTCTTTTTAAAATGGCTAAGGGAAAAAAATAAGAGAGTCTTTTATTTGTTAACAATAGTACTAGTTATAAATAGTGTTTTTCTTGCCACTATTTTTACAAAAAAACAATTAAACAATAGAGCAAAGAAACAAACATCATCAGTTACCGAGTCTTTTGATATCAGGAAAATCGTTTGGAAGGGTGCAATAGATCTAGGTTTACGTTACCCTCTTTTTGGGACTGGTGTTGAAACTTTTGCCTACTCTTATTATTTTGTTCGACCAAAAGAACATAATTTAACTTCTGAATGGGATTATCTTTATAACAAAGCTCACAATGAATACCTAAATTACTTTGCCACGACAGGAGTTATAGGATTGGGGAGCTATATAGTTTTAATAGGAACGGTTTGTTTTTACATCTTAAAAAAATTAAAAATTAAAAATGAAAAATTAAAAATGACAATTAAAAATCTAAAATTAAAAAATTCTCAAGCAATACAAATAATAAATAATAATAATGAAACAATTCTTATTATTTGTCTTTTTTTAGCCTATATTTCAATATTAATCACTAATTTTTTTGGCTTTTCAACAACCACTGTCAATTTATTTTTCTATCTTATTCCTGCCTTTTTAGTTGTTTCAAACAATATCACCATTGAACAATCTACCAATAAACTATCACTTTTTCAAAAATTAAATATTGTCATTTTAATACTTGCTACTTGCTACTTGATATTTGCTATTTTTAAATATTGGTATGCCGATATATTATATGCTAAAGCTGATCAACGCAACAAACTTGGTGATTATCAAACATCGGCTAATTTTCTTAATCAAGCTCTAAAATTAAAGTATGAACATGTATATGAGGATAAGTTATCTTATACATTAGCTAATCTTGCTGTTTTAGCCGCTTATCAAAAACAAAGTGAGGTAGCAAAAAAATTGATGAATCTTTCTAAGTTTTATAATCAAAAGGCTATTAATAATTCACCAAAAAATGTTTTATACTGGAAAACAAAGGCAAAGAATCACTATCTTTTTTATCAGATTAGCCTCAGCAAGGGTGAACTTGAGGAAGGGATAAGGGCATTAATTCAGGGAAAAAATCTCTCCCCCACTGACCCGAAAATTCCATATAGTTTGGCAATATTCTATTCGCTGATGATTGATGAGGTAAAAAAGAAGGAAGAGAAACTAAATTTTCAAAATTTATCAGTCAGAATGGTAGATGAATCAATAAGTTTAAAACCAAATTATCGCGATGGTTATTTTTTAAAAGGACAGCTGTTTAAAAAATATGGGCAAAAAGAGGAAGCAAAAAAAATTTTTCAGTTTATCTTAAAGAAAATCAATCCCCTTGATGAGGAGGTAAAAAAAGAACTCCACTCAATATAAATTAAGGATTAGTATTTGGGCTGGAGATGCCGTAATTACAATCTGGACAATTAGCAGTACATGAAGGCAAAGGAGCTGGAGTAATTATTTTTGGATCTTGAGAGTTTTCTAGCTTTGCATAGAGTTGATACTTACTAGGAGATGAGGGCAAATCAACACAGTAGCGATAATTGATATTCGATAATGGATCATTTGGTATTTTTTGCATATAAATTTTACCGGAGGTTGAATCAACAAGTGGCCCACCAAAGGTAATGGAAGAAGGATAAGCTTTCTTATCCTCATAATACATCTCCAACGCCCGCTGAATTTGCTCCAAATCTGCCTTTCTTCTGGCATCGCGACCTTTTTTAAGAGAAGTAATAAAATTACCTGAGATTAACGTAGCCAGGACACCTAAGATTACAATAACCAAAATTAATTCAAGAAGGGTAAAACCTTTTTTCATAAAGAAGAATTATTTCACACACCAATAACAATCAGTTCTTGTCCCTCCTTGTGATTTGCAAGCATTTCCAGTCACTTCAGTACCATTAGCCTCAAATTTTGTATTAGGATCATTGATGAAAGATTTTGCTGTTGGTCTAAAACACACTGATACGGTTGCGTTAGCATTATTACCGGTGACATAAATTTTACTCAATGTTCCTGAACCAGCTAATTGCGAAAAGTCAGATTTTAGTTCACCGGTTGTCACAATTTCTGCAATTGTGTTAGTTAGATTTGTTAATGGAGTGCCGTTTGGTTCTGTTGATCCATCTCTAAATGAGGTACAATTTGAATCAACACACCAGGGCATATAGTTTTTTATTGCGTAATATCTTATCACTGCTCCGTGAAATTCTGAAGTTGAATTACGAATACCAGTATCTGTCCCCTTTTTCAACTGTTCAAAGGGGTCAAGAGCAGCTAAAAGACCAACAGCTAAAGCTCCAAGAAGAGCAATAACTATAAGAAGTTCAATCAAAGTGAAGCCTAATTTTTTCATAACAATTTTACTATAAATAATTATTTTTTCTTTGTCAATGGGTAATTTTTAAATTACGCAAAAACGCAGAAATTTAGGCGGGATAACGCTGGAGTTAATATTGAATAATGGTAAAAATATGTTAATATTATTGTTATGGTACCACTGCCAAAACGAAAACACTCAACCCAAAGAAAAGGAAAACGAATGGTAACGAGGACGGTGACTTTACCGCGATTGGTGAAATGTAAAAATTGCGGCAAATTAAAATTGCCTCACAGAATTTGTAAGCATTGTCAAAAATAATACCAATTCTGCCAATGATAGGTAAATGTTGACAATTATGCTAATAATTTTAGTTTAATATCTGAGTTACTATTATTGGCAGCATTCGCTAAAGATTTTTAGCATTCTTACTGTTATATTGTTTTTTTATGGATATTCGACATCAACGAAGAATTAAGATTGTTCAACAGCTTTACGCTTATAGTTTTTTTTCGCAGCAGCCGATTGACAAATTTCATCTAAAAACTAAGAAAATTATTGAAAAAAAAGATCAATTAAATAGTCAGATTGAAAAATTTGCCCCAAGATTTCCTTTAAAAAAAATAGCCAGAGTAGATTTAGCAATTTTGCAGCTGGCAATCTATGAGTTAACAATTGAAAAGAAAGAACCGCCAAAAGTGATTATCAATGAGGCAGTGGAGTTGGCAAAAGAGTTGGGAAGCGAAAGATCATACGCATTCATTAATGCTGTTTTAGGAAAAATCTATGAATCAATTTCGTAATTTAGAAAAAAAGCTTAATATTAATTTTACCGACAAAAATTTGCTTCAAACAGTCTTTGTTCACCGCTCTTATCTTAACGAACATAAAAATTTTAAGTTGCCATCAAATGAAAAATTAGAATTTTTAGGTGATAGCATCCTTTCTCTTATTACCTCCGTCTATCTTTTTAAAAATTATCCCCACCTAAAAGAAGGCGAATATACTGAAATTAAATCAAGTATAGTCAAAACTGAAAGTTTAGCGGCAGCAGCCAAAGAGCTTCAACTTGGATTATATTTACTCCTTTCCAAAGGAGAGGAAAAAAATGGGGGAAGATTGAATAAAAATATTCTTGCCGACTGTTTTGAGGCATTAATAGCCTGTATTTTTCTTGACAAAAATTTTGAAACTGCCTACAAATTTGTTTTACGTTATCTTTTTGGGAAAAGACTTAATTATATTGTGAAGAATAAATTATATTTATCAGCCAAAAGTAAATTACAAGAGGCAATTCAAGCAAAATTTAAAATGCTGCCAACTTATCGAGTTTTAGAAGAGAAAGGTCCAGAGCATAAGCGAATATTTAAAATAGGTGTCTTTTTTAAAAATAAAAAACTCGGGATTGGAGTCGCTTTTTCTAAAAAAGAAGCCGAAGAGAAAGCTGCGCAAGCGGCTTTTGAAAATATTGATAAAATTTAGTATAATTTTGTTATTAATTTTAATTTTTAAAGAATTATTTCTTATGGCAGTCGCATTACGATTGTATCGTCTTGGCAAAAAACACCATCCATCCTATCGAATTGTTGCTGTAAATAAACGCGATAAAAGAGATGGGGCTTACATTGAATCAATTGGTTTTTATGATCCGATGACTGATCCAGCCACTTTCAAATTAGAGGAAAAGAAATTTAATTATTGGGTTAAACAAGGAGCAATTATATCTTCTGGTTTAAGAAAACTTCTTCGTTATGCTAGACAATTTAAAAAGGGTTAGTTTTTCTTGGATAATTATAATCAACGCTAGCCTCGGGAGAAGATTCTTTAAAAGAAAATTGGACTTTATTTTTTAACGCTATCAATTCTGAAAGAAATTTTCCCGTTCTGTCAATAATGGCAGTCTTTTCTTTACTGACATCCTTATTATAAAAAGCAAGATTAATTTTCGTCATGCCCGATAATTCTGGAGTTAGTTCAATTTTATCAGAGGTTATTAATCTTCCGCCACCAAAATTATAGTCTTTGAGAAATTTCATAAATGTTTCTTTATCCCCTGCTCCGGTAATTGTTAATTGCAGTTTATTAGCATTGGAGGTTTTCATGTTAACCGTGTAAGAGGTAATTATAAAACCAGTTTTTAGTGAAAGTTGTTCTAAAGCATAAATAATCGAAAAGTAATCTTCCTCGCCTGGGATAAGACTATTGATAAATTTAATCTCTTCATCAAGCTCGGTTGGGTTAGTTGTTAATGAGTTGATTAAGCTTGATTTAGCTTTTAATTCTTTAATTTCATTGGTTAATGTTTCAATTTTTTGCTGGTTTAAGACAATTTTGGGAAGATTACCAGTTAAAAAAAATATTAAAATAAAAAATAACAAAACCAACGAGAGAAGATATAAGCTATTTTCTTTCAAAAGCCGTAAAAAATAGGGTTTAATTTTTGTTTTCATTGATTGGGATAAAGCGACCAGTAAATGTTAATTCATAATTTTCTTTCTCATCGGTTGCGGCGGTGTTAATAGCAAAATTTTTTAAAACAATGTTTTCAAAATTTTTGATAAATTTTTCTGACTCCACAAATTTAAGAAAACTTTTAACATGGGAAAAATTATTGAAATTTACCGCGAAATCGACTTCACGATTCTTATTTATGCTAAACAATTTTAATTGAGCTGATTGAGTACTTTCAGAAAGAGCCGAGTTTAATAGATTATAGTAGGGGTAAAAAAAAGCATCATCTTTGAGATATTCATTTAAGGCGCGATATTTTTTTTCTAAGTATATTAGTTTTGCTTCCTCATTTTCTCTATTTTTTAAAGACTCAAGAACCAATCTTTTTTCCTCAAGAAGAGAGTTTATCATTTTGTTTTGTTTAATGAAAACAATGGAAAAGTAGGTTAATATTGCCATTAAAATAAGTGTCAAAATAGCAGCGGAAATGCGAATCCAATGAAAAAAATTTTCTACTTTTCGATAATCTTCCTTGTTTAAAAGAAGATTGATTTTTGTTTTTTTCATAGGTTGATTTGACTTATCTTAAATTACCTCCAAATGTTGAAATGAAAAGTGACAACTCGTTTTGATGAGAAGTAATTAAAGGATTGTTTTTACAAACAGAGAAAGGATTTAATTCTTTTGCAGGGAGAGAAAGAAGCTTTTCTGTTAGATAAGAGAGCGCTGGGAATTGGAATATTTCATTAGTAAAATAAATATTGCTGATTTGCGCGCGATGCTTTTCATTTAATAAATTAATAAATCTTTTAATTTCCAAAACAAAATCTTTTAAAGCAGGAGTTATGATTTGGGTGATATCATAGCTTGATTTTTCTTTTGGGGCATAAGACTTTAAGATTTCCTGAGAGCGTTGAAAATCATAGTTGGTATTAAGTTGCAGTTCTTTTAAAAAAAGATTATAACCAACGCTGAAATTATATGTTTCTTTCACCAAGGAAAGCTTAGGATCAAAAAAATAAAGAGAGGTTGATTCTTGGCCAAAATTGGCAATGATAATTTTATTATCAGAGTTTGATGGAAAAAAGTTTGTAAATTCAGACAAAAATCTTGCCGTACTGCTTAATTCATTTTCTATTGATTCTGGGATTAAACCAACCATTTCAATTAAGCGCTGAACTTTTTCGATTATTTTTTTAGGGGCGGCGACTATTAGAACCGTTATATTTTTTTCATTTTTATTATCCTCCAAAATTTCAATATCAATGTTAGTTTCTTCAATAGGCATTGGGATAAACTGATCGGCTTGGTATTTGATAGCTGATATCAGTTCTTTTTCGCTGAGACGAGGCGTTGATATTATCTGAGTATAAGTGACAGAATCAGGGATAATTAAAGCGACATTTTTTTTTGAGATACCGCTGCTATTTACTAATTTTTCAATAATATTAGCTTGATTACTAGTATTTTTTTCACTGTCTGTTTTATAAAATGCCGACTCAGCAGGAGCGTAGCCTAAAGAAGCAACTTCAAGAAGACTGCCATTTTTTTTAGCATCAGCTAATTTAATAAAACTTTCGCCAATTTCCAAGACAAAATAGGCATCGGTCATACAAAGATTATAAAGATTTTAAAATTGATAAGTCAATAGCTTCTTAATTTTATTTTAGTTTGGTAGTTTAGGGTAGCAGTTTCTTCCGGTCTAGTTGAGGTAGTGTTGTATTGAATAATAAAGCTGAGATTAACAAATGGTGATGAGTATATTCCTTTTCCTTGACAAGATATACTAAAGGAGGTAACTTTAACCTTATCGGTTGTTAAATTGGCATTAATTGAGGGAGGAGTAGATGATTCAGAGGCAATTTTATCGTTGCTAAAGTAAAAACGAGACCAAGTTCCTAAAGTGTATTTATCTTGAAGGTATGGAGTATCGAATGTTGATCCTTCTGTGGTACAGACTTTATTACTATCTGTTGGAGGTGTACCGCTGTGAAGGCTGATGACATTGTTTCTTATAATATTTTCCATCACATTCAAGGCATAATCCCCCTCTCTTTTAACCTGAGAAAGTCGGTAAATTTTTGTTTGTTGTTGAAGCAGGGCAAAAACGATGGCAAACAAAACCGGCAAAGCTAATCCGACAACCCCAATGACAACAATCAACTCAATAAAAGTAAATGATGATTTAAGATATTTGATATTTGATATTTGATATTTGATATTTTTTAATACTCCCATACGGTAAAGACAGTATTGATAGGTACAGAATAAGTATTACCTAATTCCTGCCAAGAGACGACAATTGAGACATTAACTTGAATTCCTCCTCCAACAGTTGTGAGAGTTAATTCTCTTTTGTAAATTGCTGGGTTAAGACCGTTATAACCCGAGCAACTCCCTTGAGATGGCCAGGAGGTAATAGGTGAGATAGAAAAACAGTAAGTAGTATTATTACTTCGGCTAATAAAAGTATTCCAATCGGTTTCTTTTTCTCCTCGCAACCATTCTAAAAGTTCCTCAGCATATCTTGTGGCTAAAATTTTATGTTCATTAATTTTCATATTGCGCAAAGAGGCAGTAGCGACCGCGGCGGCGACAACAAAAAAAAGAGACAAAATTGAAGTAAAAACTAAAACCTCAATGAGTGAAAAACTTTGAGATTTTTTTTTATTCATTAATTTGATTATAAACTTATAACATAAATTACGCAATTATAAGTTATAAAATTAGTAGATTAGGAATTAGAGATTAATATTAAAAATTATAGGTCATACATTATGTATGTGAAGCGTTAACATCCGATAGAGTTAGTGATTGATTCAATTACACCGGAAACGGAGATATTGATTTGGCGACATTTATTAATAGTTAAGTTTTTAATTTGGATTGTTACTGGCGAAGTCAAAGCTGCCGTTAAAGGTTTAAATTGAATGAAACCTGTGCCAATAATAGCTGAAATATTAGTTTGAAAATTATAATTTTGAATTAAATAATTGGGGGTACAGCTTTGAGAACAACAGAGGAGAAGTTGATAAGATAAACTTTGAATATTAACACGATAACCAGAAAAGTTTGAACAGTCATAACTTCCAATATCTCCCGAAGATGCTTTTTTCTTCGCCAACTCCAAGACATCAACTAACTTTTGTGTTTCCATCTCCAGTTTTTTTTCTTCGGTGAAAGAATTATACATAGCTAATCCTGTACCAATTCCAAGAGAAATTATTGTGATGACTAATAGTAATTCGATTAAAGTAAAACTATTTTTCATTAATTACCAGTATAAAGATGTTGCTGACGAAGAAACTTGTAATGCCCAGGAAGGACGAACAGGATCATAATACGGGTCATTAGAAGAGATATTAGATTCTAAACCACAATGCGCTAAGAGTTTATAATCAACGCCATTTGATATATATAAATAGCAAGTAGATGCTGCACTGTAACATGGTGAGAAAGATTGATTTTCTCTTGGATCGTGGGGTAATTTTTGAATATATGTTGGGGCAAGATTTGGAACATAACCATTAGTACCCGTATCCTGATGTGAACCATAATTTGTACAAGCCCCCCACCACGCTCCTCCTGTGGTTGGATAAGTACTATTATTACTTCGATACATCTCCAACGCCGCTCGGATCTGTTCTAAATCGGCTTTTCTTTTGGCATCACGGGATTGTTTGGAGAACTGAGAGTAAGAAACTATCCCCCCCGCGGCTAGCAAACCAATAATGGTGGCGACGACAAGGATTTCAATGAGAGTAAATCCCCTCCTCCATGGGACAGGAAAAATAAAACAGGAAACATTTTTTCCTTTTTTTATGTTGAGTGTTGTGTGTTTCATGTTTGATGTATATGTTTCATTGTTGATTAGATACACAACATTCACTTCCGCTGGTACAATTTGCGCTTTCTAATCTTGAGGTTCCGTTTACATTTGGTGAGCAGATTGTATACTGAGATGCATTACATGTTCCCACGCATTGGTAATTTTGCCCCAATGGATCTTTAGGAGCGGTTGAAATTACTGTTTGAGTGTCACAAGTTAAACTCCCACTTCCTAAAAATCCGTAACTTGATGGGTATTGATAGTTGCAAATAGAATAATATTGCTCTAGAGCATTTTGAATTGCTTTTAAATCAGACTTTCTTTTGGCATCTCTGGCTTTTCTTTGCGCGGTTGAATAGGAGACAGCGCCCATACCAATTAATACCGCGATAATGCCAATAACAACAAGCATTTCAAGAAGAGTAAAAGCATTTGATATTTGATATTTGATATTTGATATTGGCAAGATATTGGAAATTAAAAATTTTTTCATAGATTATGGTTGAGTTACTTTGTAACATCTTCTATTACTATCTGTTCCGCATGAATACCCAGGACCGCAATCACAGGCGACAGGAGAATCAGCATCGGCTCTGTTTTCAAGACATGCGCACAAGGTGTAGGTTAAATTTGAATTGTTGTAGATATAATAGTAATTATTAGGAGTGCGATTGGGATCGCCCGGAAATTTATTCATATAAATTGATCCCGAACAGTTTACTCCTGAAGACCAGCAACTACCAACCGCCGGTAATGCAGTTGGATAAGCGGGCGGATTCTGGTCTTGTTTATACATCTCTAAAGCTTTTTGGATCTGTTTTAAATCATTTTTTCTTTGAGCATCACGAGCTCTTTCACGAGCTCCCATATAATTGGGTAAAAGAAGGGCTGACAAACCGCCAATAATGGCGATAACCACTAAAAGTTCAATTAAAGTAAAAGCTTTTTTCATCTTTTATAATCATTATAACAATTATTAATAAAAATCAAGAGGTGATCAGTGGCTAACTGACTATTGAGATTATTATTTTCCAAAAGAGTTTTTACCCGCAGGGTTTCTTTAATTATCAAAGGAGCATTTTTATCAAAACTTAATCTTTTTCTAAAAAAAGCGATAATCTCTTCAAAAACGGCATTGGCGGCGGCTTTTTCCTTTGCTTCAAATAAAGAAAAAGGGATTTTATTGGTGCTTCGATTGATAACTTTGCTAAGAGCAACAGCTTTAGTTGATGGTTTTTCTTTTGTCTTTTCTTCTCTTTTGTCTAATTTAATTATTTTTGCTCGAGAGATAATCGTTGGTAAAAGAGAATAAATGTTGTTGGTTGATAAGATAAATTGAACATTAGCAGGCGGCTCCTCTAAAACTTTCAAAAAAGCATTTTGGGCGGGAAGGGAGGAAAAATGAAAGTCTTCAAGAAGATAAATTCTCACTTGTTTGTGAAAAATATGAGCTTCTTGGCTGATTTCTTTAATGTCATTAATTGAATATTCATTTTTTTTGGGGATTATTTTAATAAGAATTGCCTTCAGTTCTTTAGTTTTTTTTTCAATAAACTTTTTTATTTTTTCTTTTTCACTTGAGAGTAAAATAATCGGTATCATAATTCTTCTTGCATTTTATCATAAATCCAACTATATTTTAAATTATGAGCGTTTCTCCAAAGCCGC
>JBKBJJ010000050.1:0-5054 GCA_046293855.1 Microgenomates group bacterium
TTGTATCGCTCCATAAAAACTACACCGGGTTCAGCCGATTTCCAGGCTGCCTCAGCAATCAAACCCCAGATTTTTCTTGCCTTAACCACTTTGTGAACCACCACTTTTTTCCCCATTTTTTTCCAAACCTCCAAATCTCCATCCCATTTTTGATCATATTCTGGATCATCGATATCGGGGAAAACCAGCTGCCAGTCTTCATCTTTTTCCACCGCCTCCATAAAGCGATCACTAACACACAAGGAGAGATTGGCACCGTTAATTCGTCTTAAATCTTGTTTAACCGTGATAAACTCTTCAATATCCGGGTGCCAATCCCAAAGCATAAGCATGAGGGCTCCCCGACGACTATTTGAGGTGTAAAATCCATTTCCGGAAAGTAGATGAATATTATCTACTTCTAAATCATAAACATTTTCTTCTCCAGCGAGGGTGATGGAGGAAATTTTATCAGGGACACAAGTAGTAAGATATTCCACATCAGAATAATCTTCTTCTTCAATGTTATTAATATTTCTTTCCAAAAACATAACCGCCTTTTGAGAAGTGGTAGGATTAGTTCGAGCAATAGTTCGCTGAAAACCAGATAGATAGACAAATCTTTCTGTTAAATTAAACGGCCAATTAAAACTGCCATCGCGGACTGCGGCTTGATGATCATCAGCCTTTTCTGTATAAGGAGCAATTATCTGATAAAATCGTTTCATAAACCGAGCTCCATTGACCGTTACGGTATAAAGAGTTTTCCATCCGGTCTCTTTTCTTTTCTGAACTTTTATCTTTGAGGCGACGCCTAAATTAAGAAGAAGCAATTGTAATCCTTGAGCAAATTTCTTACTGACAGTGACGATGCGAAAGCCACCTTTTCCTCCTCGATTTGTTCCATCACCGGTAAAAACGCCGGCAAGATAAGCTTCGACTACTTTTTTTGGCGAGCGGAAGATGGCTGGTGGAATATTAACGGATATCGATGATTCTTTAAGCAATTGATTAATTTTTAAAAATTCATTGATAGTTCTTGAATAAATTTGGACGTTAAAAACTGCCCCGTCGCCCTTTTTGATTTTTGGTTTAATGCCAAAGACTTTTTCTACCATCTTAATAATTTTTTCTAAATCTTTTTTTCGGTTTTCAGCCACCGCTATTCGCAGTCCTTTACCATTTTTTGAATACTCATCGAGAATTTTACTACCATCAGCATCATAAAGACCAATTAAGAAAGCTAGACTTTCGTCCAAGATTGAAGGAAGAGTCACTTTTTTTAAACCAGAAGAATATTTTGAGGATGGTGGTAGGTTGGTGTTAAGAGTAAAATAAGGAAGATCTTCACGCCAATCACCCAAAAGAAGAACAATGTTTTCGCCTACTTTTAAATCAGATAGTTTTTTAAGATAAAATCTACCTTGGTGATTGAAGGTTAAAAACTTATGTTCGGCTGTCGTCTTTACAGAAAAACCACCGGCAGTTTTTATCTGATAAATTTTTTTTACTCCGTTGTCAAATTTTGCCGTTACTTTTTGATAGCCTTTATGAGTTAATACATACCAATTTCTTTTAGTTTTAATAATTTCTTTTACCGGGACTAAGCCTAGATGGGTGGCAATTAAAGTGTCACCGGAAAAACACCCCCCCTGTTGAATAATATCTTTTGTGGCCACGGAAAAAAGTTCAGCCCAGTTGCAAGGACCTGAGGAAAATCCATTTACTTTCTTTACCCGGGCGCCTCGTGGTCGGAGGGAGGAAAGATTAATTCCCACTCCCCCACCGCGAGCCATAATCTCAACCATTTGTTTTAATGTTTCCAAAATACCATGGCGAGAATCTTTGGGGCTTGGGATAACAAAACAGTTGTAAAAAGTGACAGCAAAACCAGAACCAGCACCAGCTAAAATTCGTCCTCCGGGGACATATTTAAAATCTTTCATCGCCCAAAAAAACTCTTTTTCCCAGGTTTTTTGTTTGTTTTTTGATTCCACCGCTGCCACAGCTTTGGCAACTCGAAGCCACATCTGCTGCGGAGTTTTTTCAATTGGTTGCCCCACTTTGTTTTTTAAGGCGTAGCGGTCAAGAAAAACTTTTTCAGCTACACCAGTAAGTTTCATATGACCTATAGGACCAATTGGTTTTATTAGACTTATAATTTCTTATAATTTCTTAAGCTCCTTTTCAAAATCCTCCAAATCAACAAACCGGCGAAAAACCGAGGCAAAGCGGATATAGGCGACTTTATCAATTTTTTTTAAATGACGGGCAACTAAATTACCAATCACTTTACTTTCCACCTCGGTTGTCTCTTGATTTTTAAGCTCTCCTTCAATCTCGGAAATGATTTTTTCAATCTCATCAGCGGTTACTTTAGTTTTTTCACAGGCTTTAATAATTCCTTTTCTTAATTTTTCTCTGTCAAATCGTTCTCTTCTTCCATCTCTTTTTACCACCAATATTGGCAATTCCTCTGCTCGCTCGTAAGTGGTGAAACGCTTATCACATCTTAGGCATCGTCTTCGTCTTCTAACACTTTTACCATCCTCCGCCAGTCTAGTTTCGATAACCTCAGTATCATGATTTTGGCAAAAAATACAAAACATTAGCTGGTTTAAGTTAGTTTAACTGGTTAAATTAGTTGAATTAGTATTATTTGAATTCAACTATTTAGTGTCCTTTAAAAATTTATAACACTACTTATATATTTGCAAGAGATCAGAATATAAACAAACTGTATCAGGTTAAAAATCAGCCTTGATTAGTTTTTTGTTTCTTGAAAGATTTAATAATCCCAAAATTTTTTGATCAGAAAATAACCATTATAATTGTTATAACAGTTATAATAATTATGTTTCTAAAAGATATCTTTTTTCCCAAAGTTTGTTTAGGTTGTGGTTTTCTAGGGAGCTATCTTTGTTTACAATGTTCTCGCAAACTTAAGTTGATTGAAAAAGACCGCTGTCTTTATTGTCATGAAGCCAGTCTTTTAGGTCTAACTCATCCTTCCTGTTGCAAAAAATTATCCATTGATGCAATTTTCTCCCTTTTTTATTATGATGAGTTGATGAAAAAAATTATTAAAAATATTAAGTATAAATTAGCAACCGATGTTTTTGATGATTTGTTTGCCGCTGTTTTTTCTCAGGCAATGGAGAGATTAAGGTTTTATAAAAAGCTAACTGGTGGTTTTTTAATCCAACCAATTCCTCTTCATCCTGCTCGACAGGGAAAACGGGGCTTTAATCAGGCACAGGTGATTGGCGAATTTTTAGGTAAATTTTTAAAATTACCAGTAGTTAATTTTTTGCAAAGAAAAAAACCCACTTCTTTTCTTGCTCAAATTAAAAATAAAAAAGAGCGCTATCTTCAAATTCGTGGCGCTTTTGCTGTTAAGGATAAATCTTTAGTTTTTAACAAAAAGATAATCTTAGTTGATGATGTGGTAACTACCGGTTCAACGGTTAAGGAGGCAGGTAAAAGTTTAAAAAGAGCCGGAGCGAAAATAGTTTATGTTTTTAGTTTAGCAAAAAAATAAATCAGTTATAATCAGTTATAATCAGTTGCAATCAGTTATAATCAGTTATAATCAGTTAAAATCAGTTATAATTAGATAATATGCCCAAGACTTACAAAATTGAAATCTCGGCACGGACGATTATTTTTATTGTTTTTTTTCTATTATTTTTAAAACTTCTCTGGATTATCCGCGATCTTCTTTTTTCTTTATTTATTGCTTTTATTGTCATGAGTGCGGTTAAGCCAGCGGTTATCCGCTTGGAAAAATTTCGCATTCCAAGACCGCTTTCTACTTTAATAATTTTTATTGGTTTTATTTTTGGATTTGCCTATCTTTTTTATTGGTTCTTACCGCCATTAGTCTATGAAACGGCGATTTTTTTTAAAAGTCTACCTCAAATATTGACAAGGTTAGCACCAAACCTTCTCCCTTATCCTAACTTTTCTGCCTTAACTCAGTATTTACCTAATATTACCAATCAATTTTTTTCTTTAGTTAAAGGTATTTTCTCCAACGCAATTTTTCTTATCTCAACAATTTTCTTTAGTTTTTATTTTGTCATCGAGGAGGATTTTATTAAAAAAATTTTAGTTAGGTTTTTTGAAGAGGAAAAAACTCAATCGGTGGTTAGTATATTTAATAAGATAGAAGAGAGGCTTAGGGCTTGGTTTTGGGGAGAGTTGGTTTTGATGATGGTTGTTGGTTTGATGACTTATGTCGGTTTAACCTTAATTGGCGTTCGTCATGCTGCATTTTTGGCAGTTGTGGCCGGGGTTTTGGAGGTGGTCCCTAATCTTGGGCCAACTATCTCAACCATCCCAGCGGTTTTAGTGGCATCAAGTCAATCATATTTTTTAGGCCTTTCCACTTTAGCTTTATATTTTATTGTTCAGCAGTTGGAGAATAATTTAATTGTCCCGATGGTGATGAGAAAAGCTGTTGGCTTAAATCCAATTGTTACTTTAATTGCTTTAATTATTGGTGGGAAAATTGGAGGAGTTTTGGGAGTGATTTTGGCTATCCCCATGACTTTATTTATAGAATCAATTCTAATTGAGATAATTAAAAATAGAGCGAAATAACACTCTTTGCGGTGTTTCTTCGTTAAATCTGCGGAAAAAATTTTTTTTATGAAAATTGCCATTTTAGGTGGTGGATTTAGCGGGCTAACCGCCGGCTATTATTTAGCTAAAAAGAGCCATCAGGTAACTATTTTTGAAAAAGAAAAAATCCTGGGCGGTTTAGCTTCCGGGTTTAAAGTTGACAATTGGGATTGGTATTTAGAGCGAACAGTTCATCATCTTTTTGCCAATGATTATCATATTTTAAATTTTGCCAAAGAGGTGGGATTTAATAAAATCTTTTTTAAAGAACCGGAGACAGCATCACTTTATAAAAATCCTGAATTCGAAACTCTAAACTCTAAACGATATCAAAATCCAAATGTTTCAAACTCAAAACAAAAAAGTTTTGGTCATTTGAATTTTAGCAATTGGAATTTGTTTAGGATTTCGAATTTAGAGTTTAGGATTTTCCCTTTAGATACTCCTGA
>JBKBJJ010000051.1:0-5007 GCA_046293855.1 Microgenomates group bacterium
AAAAACCCAAACCAACCAATATCCTCAATCCCTTCAAGCAGAGAAAAATAGGTAAGCAAAAAAGCGCTAATTAACAAAAGAGGAATAAAAATAACCGCCTTATCAAAAAAGAAAAAGGTGGAAAAAAGCATTAAAACGCTTAAAATTAAAACAGCCATAATCAGCCGATATCTCTTTTCAATCTGGCTAGCTTGTTTCTTGAAGGAGTTAAATAGTTGTTTCATACTTTTCTACTTCAAAAAATCATCTTTAATCTCAAAATTAGCAAATACCTTTTGTACATCATCTAGTTCCTCAAGTTGGTCAACAAGGGCTAATATTTTTGTGGCTGTCTCTTTATCGTCAATTTTTATGAGAGAGTTGGGCTTAAAATCAATCTCAACTGAATCATAGACTGCCTCCTTCGCCATTGCCTCTTTAACCCGTCCCAGATTTTCAAAAGGGAAGTAAACATAAAAAAAATTATCATCGCTGTCAATATCAAAAGCCCCAATTTTTTCCGAAAAATCTAAAACCGCTTCTTCTTTAACTTTACTTCTTGAAAAAGTCGCCAATCCACAGCGGTTAAATTGATAACGAACCGAACCTGAGCTTCCCAGTTTCCCCCCACCTCGATCTAAAACTTGACGAATTTGGGAGATGGTTCTGTTTATATTATCAGTGGCGGCCAAAACCAAAAAAGCAACTCCTGAAGGACCAAATGCTTCAATTATCACTTCCTTAAGTGCCTCTGTCCCCTTGCCCACCCCCCGTTCAATTGCTCTTTGAATATTTTCTTTGGGCATATTGGCTGCCTTTGCTTTTTCAATCGCCAGTCTTAATTTGACGTTGTGTTCAGGGTCAGTGATCTTGCCTCCTTCCAAAACCGCCACTGTAATCGCTCGAGAAAGTTTGGAAAAAAGATTACCTCGTTTTAAATCTGCTGCTTGTTTTTGGCGCTTAATATTCGCCCACTTTGAATGACCAGACATAAATTGCGCAATAACGCGAAAACTTAACGGGCAACTACCCTGAATTTCTGCGTTATTCTGCGTTTATATTATACTTGACAATCTCCAAAATTAAAATATACTTAATTGAAAATTATCGCTATGGAAGATATTAATATTTTAGAGCAAAAAGCTATTGATGCGGCAATCAATACTTCCTGGAAAGAGGCGGTGGTTTTAAATCGCAAAATCATCCGTTTAGACAAAAAAAATATCGATGCCTACCTACGCTTAGGATTTGCTTATCTTCAATTAAAAAATTTTGATGAAGCAAAAAAATGCTACCAAAAAATTCTTAAATTTCAGCCCAGCAATCAAACAGCAATTGAAAATTTAGAACGGATAAAAATTCTTGCGGGAAAAAAATTGGCAAAAAAGTCTATTACTCTTAATCCTGATCTTTTTCTTGAAGTTCCCGGTAAAACAAAAAGCATCACCCTCGTTAATCCTGGCCAAAAAAATATTCTTGCTCAATTAACTGTTGGTCAGCAAGTTTTTCTTCGTCAAAAAAAAAGACGGCTTGAAATTCGTACCGATGAAAAACAATATATCGGCTGTCTTCCTGATGATTTATCTCGTCGCTTATCAGTTTTGATAAAAGCAGGCAGTGAATTTAGCGCCCATATTAAAGAAGCCGGTTTAAAAAAAGTGGTTGTTTTTTTGCGTGAAGTAAAAAGAGGAAAAAAAAGTTTTAAAATATTTTCCCTTTCCCACTAACCTTCAATTACCGTTGGATCAATTGACACTGGAGGAAAAAACTGAGGGGATGGAGGAAGATAACGAAGAACTAACCGAGGCTGATTTAGAACGGTTGGCTGAGGAACTAGAAATAAAAGAAAAAGAAGATTACCTTCCTCCTTTCACTAAAGAAGATGAAGAGGATGAAGAAGAATGAGCATGGTAATGAATGATTTTATCTTTTAAAAAAACAATTGTCCCCTTAATTGCTTTGGCAGCAAGAAGTTGTTTTATTTCAGAAGGAATTTGAAAATCCTCCATTGACCGAAGCGCAAGAATAAAAGAAAAGAAAAATATAGTAAGAAAAAGATAAACCACAACTTTTTATTTTTAACTTTTAAATTTTAATTTTTTAGTACTCCCACTCTTTCTCCAACTTCCCCAATACTAAAATTATATCAGAAATCTCTGTTTCTCCCTGCCTAAATTGACATCCGAAAAATTTTTGTAAATCAGAAGAGATCAAAGAAGGTTTTTCCCTATTTTCAATCACTAAACAATTATCTTTTTGGGAAATTGGTAGGTTGACAACTGGTGGATTGAAAATTGAAATTTGACTAATATCCACTACTCTTATTCCCTCTCCTTCGATAATTCCACTTATCAATTTCGCTGTTTTATAGGATTTTGTATAAATAATTTGAACGTTGTCTCCTATATTTCTATAGGTCTTTTTGTAAAACAGCCCCTGATTTTCTTTAAAAAATCTCTCCTCATCAAATAATTCTCTTTCTTCTTTGGTTGATGTCGGTATATTAGAGATTATCTTAAAGCGACTTGGATTTTTATCCATAAAGATAAAAACTAAAAATAGACGGTCAATAATATTGCCATTGGTCTTATTAAAAAAAATTTCCCTCATAGAAGGAAAAGTTAACTTATGAGTGGTTTTTGTCTGATGATAGTAAATTTTAGGCGTTGAGGGATAAAAATAAAGATCAATCATTGTTGATAAAGCGCCAGAAAATGTCTTTTTAAAAATATCCGGGTTTTTCTCTAAAAAAGACAGTTTTCCCAATCCTCCCAGTCGCTGGTAACCATATCCGCCAGGAACTAAAATCTCCATTTCAGAAGAAAGAGCAAGAAAATAATTAATTTCTTTTCCCAGGGAAAAAAATCGGCTTTCCTCTCCATAAAAAACAACATTAATTCTTTCTTTACTCTTCAAAAAAACTGAGGAATGGATTATTTTGAATATAGAATACAGAAAATAGAAAATAGAAAATAGAAATAAAAAAATAAAAAAAAGATTTTGATTTTTCCTTCTCTTCCTTATCATATAACTGACTATAGTAATCCGTATTCGATTTTAAGTCTTTTTATTTTATTGAGAATCTCCTCCTTGGGCAGCTGACTCCAAAGGTAAATTTTTTTAATAATCGACAATGAGGCTTCAAATTCCGGGGAAATAATAAGATTAACTCCTAAATCTCTCATTCTTTTTCCATCGGCCTCCTTGTGAACGCGGCTTATAATAAAAATTTTGGGGTTAAGTCTTTTGGCGGTGAGAATAATTGTCTCCTGAGAATGCCTTTCTGGAAGAGCTAAAATAAGGATTTTTGCCTCTTCAATTTGGGCATAGTCTAAAATATCCCGATCAGTAGGGTCACCGTAAATAATGTTTACTCCCTCCTTGCGAGCTTTCTCCACTGTATGAAAGTTATAATCAATCGCCAAATAGGGAATATTAGCTAACAAAAGGGAGCGACCAATAAGATTTCCCACTCTCCCATAACCACAAATGATAACATGATTTTTAATTGGCAGAACATCAATAGGAGAGAGGTCCCGGTCTATCCGATATTTAATAAAATTTTCCAGAAAAGGTAAAAATCTTTTAATAAAAACACGTATCGCTTGGTAAATTTTATCCTTCTCTTTAATCAAGATCGGAGTAACAATTAAAGATAGCAAGACTGAGGTGATGATAAAAAGATAAGTTGACTGGGAAATTACTCCATTCCCATAAGCGGCTGACATTAAAATAAAAGCATCCTCATCTATCTGAAAAAGATATAAAGCTAAGCTAAAGGCTGTTTTTGAGTGAAAACGGAAAAACAAAAAAATGAAAAGAATAATCATTGCTTTCACCACAACAACGGCTAAGGTAAAAAAAATAATCTGAGGAAGAAAAGGGACGATTAAGGATAGTTTAACATTGGTGCCAATAAAAACAAAAAATATAACCGCCAAAAGATCGCGCAGCGGCCTCACTTGGGAAAATATATGATAATGTTCAAGAGTTTGCGCCACCAAGACTCCTGCCACAAAAATACCAACTAATATCGGAATATGCAAAAGTAAAGAAAGGTAGGCAATAAAAAAAATAAAAACAATGACAAAAAGATTAAGAAGTTCACGAGAAATTTTTGCCACCTGATCAAAGATGCGAGGGACTATTCGCCACCCGGTGTACCATAAGGCAGCGATGATAACCGTTGATTCAATAAATGAGCGGGTAATATTCAAACTTAAAGGAATAATTGATAGCGATTTAGCCGTTATTGAAGTAAAAATAATCATATAGGGAATAAAGGCAATGTCCTGAAACATCAAAATTCCCAAAGCAATCTCACCAATAAAAGAATGCTCCTCTCCCCTCTCTTGGATAATTTTCGCCACTAAAGTGGTTGAGGATGAAGAAAGAGCAATGCCAATAAGAATTGCCTCAATGAAAGAAAAATTAAAAATTAGGCTTAAAATGGCGATAAAAATAATTGACAAAAGAAGCTGAAAACTGCCGCCAATGATTATAAATCGCTTTAGATTGATAAGATGACCAAAATTAATTTCAAGACCAACAGTAAAAAGAAGAAGAATAATACCAAAATAAGCAAAATTGGCAATTGCTTGGTTGGTTGAGGCAGTGGGTAAAATATTACCTAAAATTAGACCGCCAATAATATAACCAACCACCGGCGAAAGTTTTAATTTTTGGGAAACACTGGCAAAAATAAAAGGTGTCAAAAGAAAAAGGAAAAAATTAAAAAGGAGAGAAATTTCAATATCAGCCATAATATGAGTATAAAAATGGAAAAACAAAAAATCAAAAGATGATGACAACTTGAAGATAAGAAGGAGGAAATTTATGGAGCAAATTGATCAATTAACTAAAGGTAATATATCAATGAAAATCATTTCCTCAGCTTTTTTTCGCATTCGATGCAGTATCGGGCTTCGGGGATAAGTTTCAATCGCGCAAGAGCAATAGGCTGATGACAACGCTCACATAATCCATAGCTGCCTTTGCTTATTTTATTTAATGCGATTTTAATCTCTT
>JBKBJJ010000052.1:0-4845 GCA_046293855.1 Microgenomates group bacterium
TTTTTCTCTATAAAATAAAAAGCATTTAAAAGGATAAAAATCATTAAAGATTGAACACCGTCAAGATAATAACCCCAAAAGAAATTATTTCGGTAAAAAAGGGAAAGAATAAAAATAGCAAATAATAGACTAATAGAAAATATAAAAACTGATTTTTTTGTATTTTTATTTTTTTTAATAAAAAATAAATTGGCAAAAATTAACAATAAGAAAAAAATAGCCATAAATTGATTATTTTTATAAAATAAACTTGTCCAATATTGCCAAAAAATTTTTAATCGTTCAAAGATGTGAGGCAAAAATTCAAGAGGGTGAGAATTGTTGGGATTTTTTAGCTGATTTATAAAAGATTGACTTTGTAAAAAAGTGTTTTTTATTTCAAATAATAATCTTGGAATAGATGGGATTATTAAGCCGGCAAAAATATAAAAAATATTTTTTAACTTTTTGAAAATTAAATAAAGAATTAAAAATGAAGGGATTATAAATAATCCAAAAGCAAACTCTGTTTCCAGGATCATTCCTAGAAAAATTCCGACAAGAAAGTAATAAACTTTTTTGTCTTTTTTAAAAATTTGGTAAAGAGAAAAAATAAAAAGAAAAACAAAAATCGGCGCCAAAGTATTATTACTAGCATAAAAGGCTGTTTTAATAAAAAACTCTGATACTGAGACAGTCCCAAGAAAAAAAATTGCCGTTTTAAAATTATAATTTCTTTTTAGAAAAAAGAAGAAAAATAAAATTATTGCTAAATTAAAAGTAAAAAGCCCCAGATAAAATCCTTGCGGCCAACCTTTAAAAATAAGATAAAGAGGTATTAAAAAATAATACCACCAAACGCCGTGAAAAACTCCTTGAATACCAGTTGTTGGTCCAATAAAAGGGAAATTACTCGTTTTTGTTATTTCTTTAACTTTTAAAAAATCTCTTCCTTGATCATAAGTGTAGGGGACAGTTTGATCTATAATTGGAGTAATTCTAAGATAAATAAAAATTGAGAGAACAGTTAAAAAGGCACCTAACTTTAACCACTTCATAATGGTTATTAATTAATTTTATCTGCCAAGCAAATAATTTTTTATCAAATGAATTTTTGTTCTAAATGGCGCATATTTTAAGCCAAAGATAAGGCGGTTTTTTCTTTGATATCTTTGATGAAGTGAAGACCCACTGCCGCCGGTTGATTGGGCGTTTTTATGATAAATAATTATTTTTGGATTGTAGTAAAGTTTAAATCCGGCGCGTTTTGCTCTTTGGCAAAAATCAGCATCCTCAAAATAAAGAAAATATTTTTCATCCCAAAAACCAATTTTTTCAATCACTTTTTTATTAAAAAAAAGCATACAGCCGGTGATAAAATCCGTCTCTTCAAATTTATCATACTCTCCGTGGTCTACTTGATCAACACCTCGATGATAAGTAAAAACATTTTTCCAATCATCGATTCCTCCGGCATACCAGATTACTTTTCCGATTTCTTCTTTTTTGTACTTTTTATGATATTCGTATCCTGGCGCATAGTAAATTTTTCCTCCAAAAATATCAGCTTTTTTAAATCCTTTTTCTGCCTCAATGGCAAAATTTTTATCAAAAAAAACATCGTTATTGATGGCGCAAAATTTAGTTATTCCTTTTTTTAAAAAATACTTTGTTCCTTCGTTTATCCCATAAGCGTAGCCTTTATTGGATAGTTTTTTCAAAATAACTTTCATTGGGTATTTACCTATTTTAAAGTCTTCTTTTTTTAAGGAGACATCGGCAATATAGACAGCAATTTTTTTTGCCTTTTTTACTTTGGCCAAAGAATCAAGAAACTCACGGGTCAGTTTATATTGGTTATAATTAACCGTGATTAAGCCAATCATAATATTTTTTTGATAATTTTTTCTTTAATGTTTTTTTCTTTTTTCCAGTGAATTACTTCTTTTAATCCTTGTTTAAAAAACTCTCCTTCATCAATTTTTTCGTTAGTTTCAAATTTTTTCATTTCCAGGTAATAAAAATAAACTAAAAAATAATAAAACATTTGAAGAAAAGCTAAAATTAATCCTTGAATTCCGTCTTTATACCCTTCGGCGGCAAAATAACGACTGATAAACTCATTTAAAGCTTTTTTGACTGTTTCAGAAAAAGTAAGAACTTTTTTTTCACCAAATATTTCTTTCGCTTCGTTTTTAGCGTATCGGAGAGATTTATCCAGATATTCATCAAGATTTTGATAGTTATAGTGAATTAAAGCGTATTCTTCTTTTGCTTCAATTTCAAAACCTCGACCGCTAACTTTTGGTTGTTGATGAATTTTATTTGGCCAAAAAACTTTATTTTTTTTGAACACTCTTATCTGATAGTCAGGCCACCAACGACTGTGTTTTATCCATCGACCAAAGATAAAATTTTTTCTTGGAATTTTAAAATAATCGAAAGATAATAAATTATCTTTAATAATTTTTTTAAGATCAGAGGAAACAACTTCATCTGGATCAAGGAAAAAAACATAGTCGTTTTTGGCAAACATTTTAGTTTTTTCTCTAATTATCTCAACATATGGGACAGATTCTTTTATGGGTACAATTTTTACTTTTTGATACTTTTTTAGCTGGTTAATAATATTTTTATTTATCCCGATATCAACAATGATGACTTCGTCAACTAAGTCGTTGATTGAATCAAGAGTTTTGAATAAAAAAGAAGGATTATTTTTGACAACAATTACTGCCGAGATGTTTTCCATAATTCTTTTGCTTCTTTTAATAAATTAATTTTAAATATTACTTTTAAAATTAAATTGTAACTAATTATACCTACAGCGATTAAGATAGGTAAAGACCAGAGGTTTTTTATTTTAAGATTTAAAATAAAAAAAAGTATTCCTCCCATAAATATTGATGAGATAAAAAAAGGATAAACATTTTTTAAGAAACTAAAATTAACTGCCTTTTTTGCTATAAAAATAACAATGACAAAGGTTGAAGAGAGAATAAGAATCGTTAATGGAAAACCTAATCCGCCAAATATTCTTGTTAATATTGGTGTTAAAATCCAGGTTAAAATAGTCCAAGTTAACATAAAAATAAAGCTGATTTTTATCTTTCCTAAACCATTTAAAAGGTTGATAAAGGGAGTTGAGTAAGAAGAGAAGATAGATGAAAGGCAGAAGATGTAAAAAAAAGGTAACGCCGGCGACCATTTTGAGTATTTAGGAATAACTTCAATAAGTTTTTCCATCGCTATTGCTGAACCAACAATAGCCGGTAAAACAATTAGCGATTGGTAATAAATTACTTTCTCAACGGTTTTTTTTAGTTTTTCTTTATCTTCTTGAAAACGAGAAAAAAGTGGGAATAATACTTTCGAGATTGAATCCATAATAATTCTTATTGGCGACTCAGCCCATTTTTTTGCCCAGCCAATAAGTCCTAGTGCGTCAAACCCTAATGATTTTCCCAAGTATAAAGTAATTAAATCGTCTTTTATAAGAGCTAAAAAAGATGACATTTGAAAGGGAACTCCAAATTTTAAAAGTTTTTTTAAAGTAGAAAAATCAATGCCAATTTGTATCTTCCAATAAGATAAATAATAGAGAAGAATAACTCCGGTAATTGCTCTTAAGACAACGGCAATTGTAAAACTGGTTAAACCCATTCCCATCAAAGCAAGAAAAATAACCGTAAAGTAAAAAACGGTGTTTTCAATAATCTGAGCAAGGACGATTTTTTGGAACTGGATTTTTCTCTCCAAAAAAACCGAAGGAATTGTTTTTAAGGATGAGAGAAAAAAAGATATTAAAAGAGAATGATAAAGAAATTGACCTTCAACTGGGAGATTATAAAATTTTATAATTATTTTGGTTGATAGGAAACCGATTAATATTATCACTAAAATTAGTATTTGCTGGACAGTAAAGACAGTTTTTACTTCTTTATCACTAATTTCTTTTTTTTGGATTAAAGATGCTGCCAGTCCGATATCAGAAAAATAGTTTAGGATGGCAATGATTGATAAAACAGTAAAATAAATGCCAAAGGTTTTTGGGGTTAAAAGAATAGTAAGGATAAGATTAGCAATAAATCCTAAAACAGCGGAATATCCGCTTTGGAAAAAGAGACTTAAAGTTGAGAGGATAGTTTTTCTTTTAATATTATCCATATTTTTTAAAATTCTCCTTAATAAGGACAGTCTTTATAATCAATAATATAAGTGTTATAACAGTAATTAAATTCCCCATCTTTTCAATTAGCGTTTGTTTTTCTTTGCTAAATGGTACAATTGAGGTTTTAGTTAAAAAATCTTTTGGAATCTCTTTTTTGTTTTCCAAACTCCTCCAATACTGATAGTCGATTGTTTTGGGCAAATATTCGGCAACAGCATAAGCGGCTTTTTTTTCAATGTATTCTTGCGATAGAAATCGATTTTCAAAGTCTTTTTTGAAAATTGTTTGTCCTTTAAAATATTTACCGTTAACCATCAAAGCAATAATCAAGATAAGAAAAATAAGAATATTTTTAAAAGGAATTTTTATTTGTTGAAAAAAATAGGCAGAAAAAAAACTTATCCCAATTAGTGATAAACCAATAAAACGCCAGGGGAATTGAATAACAGATATGATCGGCGAAAACAGCTGCCAGAGTAATTGCGATTGATAAATTGTCATAAATAGATTTACTAAAGCTGTGACAATAAAAAACCAGAAAACGCTTTTGTCTTGATGTTTTGTTTTTTTAAAAGTAAATAAAATTAGAAATCAAGAAAAAGATTATCACTTTCATTTTATTAGTTTTTATGAAAACAAATTACATTATGATGAAACTAGATTAGATAATATTATTGTAGAAAGTAACCTTGAAT
>JBKBJJ010000053.1:0-4839 GCA_046293855.1 Microgenomates group bacterium
TAAATATGTGGCTTTATGCATAAAAAATATAAAAATTTTTCTTGATAAAAAAATTTATGTTGAGGCAACAAGACAAATTGTTACTTTTCAAGAGCTTTTTCATGGGATAGTTCTGGCTTTGAGAAGTTATCTTATAGGAAATACAAGACGATTTATTGTCCCTTTACCATCAAAGCCTAATGGCGGTAGATCGATTAAGGCAGGATATCAACTTTATGGGCATAAAGCAGGTATAACTAATTTTTGGCCAGAAACGAAAAATATTGCCAAAGATTTTAGTGAGATTTTGTCTTTGAAAAATTAAAATAATGTATTTATTTTAATCTTAAATACTCGATAATTTGACTCCTTTTGATATTTTTTAAATAATTTATTGTTTGACTAAGAAATGATTGACCAGAAATATTTTTAGCTTTATCTTCTTTTTTATTTATTTGTTTGCTTTTTTCATTGTTTTCAGAAGGAACAACTCCAGAAAATCTAAGATAACCTCTTACCGCCATCATAAAAGCCGCTTGAATATCGGCATCGGCAACAAATTGGCAAAAAGGACAGACAAATATAGCACTATTGCCTCTTATCTTCTTTAAATTTTCAATTTTGCCATTTTCTTGTAAAAGTTTGGTGGCATATCTTGTCAAAACTTCGCTATTTTTGCCTATTGGCGGTCTGGCAAAATCTTCAACTATTTTTCGAAAATATTTTAGATCATCTGATGTATTTTTAAATTGATAGCCTAAATGATAGTTTTTTTTATCAGTTAGATAACCTTTAATTTCTCCATATGGACTAGTCATCGATACTATTCTACCGATTTGATTTTCTATTTTTATATATTCTAAATCCTCTTTTTTTATCTGGTAAAGACTTTTCAAGCAATTAACACAGGTATAGCTTGAAGCGTAAGCGCTAACATTTCTTCCTATCCACTTTGTTTTGCTTCCCCAGACATGATCGTGGATTTGTTTGTCGGCTTGAGTCTCAAATTTTGTATCGGCTCTTTTGACGCTATTGTATATTTTTGTTGTTCGGCCGCTGCCGGTTTCAAAATTACTAATTGAATCCTCATAGATTACTGATGAGATTTTTTTGGTAATTAGAAAATGGATTTTATTTCTTAATCTACCGATGGCATTTTCTCTGATTTGAGATATAATGGTATCCTCCTCGTCAAAGGCGCCTTTTCTTGATCTTTGCTGAATTTGAGAAAATTTATCTTTGATACTAGCGATATTTTTATCATTGATAAAGCCTAAAACTGGTCTTTCATCGTCATCTTTGACTATCTGAGCATTAATAATGCTATAGTTATTTTTATCATAATCAAACTTTACTAGACAATAAGCTAATCCATACTCGCCTACATCAACACCTAATATAGGATAATTAAGTCGTGATAAATCTTTTTCTTCTTTATCATTACCTTTGGCAATTTCTTTAAGAGGGGCTATTTTTTGAAGATCGCTTTTTGGTCTTAAAATAAAAGGAATGGTCAAATAAATTTTATTTTTTTTATCTTGGGTTTTAAGAATTAGTTTTGGTTTTTTAGTTTCTAAATCCCAGACAATCTGATAATTTTTTTCAACAACAAAACTCCATTCACTTAAATTAATATCGATATCTTCCCAACCTTTTGGTCGATAAATAAATTTATCTAAAAATTGTATCTGATAATAAGATGATGAAAGCTTAAAAAGATAGTTCTTTACTTCCTCTGATAGGTAGGCTGGTTGGATATTGTCTTTATTTAGAAGAAAAACATTGGCTTTTTGGCCATTTTTTTTAGAAGAATTTGCTCCTAAGCAAACCGCATAGGAGTGAGGTTGCATTAATTGTTTTTTATTGGTGATGTTATTTAAGGGTGATTTTGGTAAATAATAAAGCTTAAACTTGGTATTGGAGGAAATCACTTGGATTGAATATTTGGCGGTATAGTCTTTTTTTGAGTACAAGGTGGCGGCTCCGCGAACTTCAGAAAGAATCAGGCTTTGAATAATAAAACTAAACTCATTTTTTGAATATTGATTTTTATTAAAAAGTTCAAAATATCTTTTTGCTTGGGAAAAATGATCAAGATGAAGATCGGTCGGTTGGTAAGATTCTTTGCTGTTATAACGCAGAAGAAGGGAAATAATATTTTTACTTAACTCAATCCAATCAAGAAGAATATTGGTATCTTTTAGTAGATCTTCATTTTTAAATGAAAAGAGAAAATCTGTCAAAGATAATACTGATTTTTCAAACTCTTTTTGATAATCAATATTTTTAATAGATAGTTTTTCGGTTGCTCCTTTGGCATAAGGGCTTTTATAGATAACGTATCTACCACTATTTTTAATAGTGATTTTTTTTGTTTCATTTTCATCGATATTTTCAATCAAAATCGAATAAAATTTTTCTTTAAAATAAGTTGAGTTGATTGATAAACTGGTGTACTTATTCCAAAAAAATTGAAGGAATTTTCTGTAAACATCTTCAATCGTTTCTTGACTTTTTTTGGCTTTATCAAAAGTTTCTAATATTGAAAATGAATCTTTTAAATAAAGAATGATTTTTTTGATATTTTCAATACCATCTTCGATGATGGGAATTGTTTGATTTATAATTTTTTCATTTATTCTTCTTGCTGATTGGCCGTAAAAAGCTACAGGTTTGTCGATTTTAGGATAAATACCTTGGAAAGGTTCAAATTTATTAACCTTTATCTCATCGCCTTCTTTTTGAATATATTTTTGATAATAAAAATTAAGGGCTCTTTTTAATAGAGAAAGCAAGGAGTCAAAGATTTGATAATTTTCCTCTATTTTTATACTTTTATTTTCATCGGTAAAGAAATTTTCTATGATTAAAATTAGCTCTAAAATATCTTTTTTTTCTTTTTCAGCATCCGGTGATGCTTGTTGATTTTCAAGATATTTTTTTGCTTTTTTTAGACTTTCTTTAAATTGGCTGATTTTGTCTTCAAGCTCATTTTTTCTTTTTAATGAATTAGTAAACCAGCTTTGAATTTTTCCGCCAAAAAAACTTCGATAATCATGCCAACCATTGACCAAAGGCAATGAAGTTTTTCCTAATAATTTGGCTTTTTCAGAGAGAAAATTAAGGGCTGATAATACTTTGTCTTTTTCTTTATCTATAACTGGTAGAATTACTTTTAGAGCTTGGTAGATCTCTTCTGTTTCACTCTCATCCTTTTGTAATCCTTCTAAAATTTTTCCAAAATAATTAGAAAATCCATTAAAATTGTTTGATAAGCCTAAAATTGATTGTAAAAGCTTTTCTTCTTCAAGCCATTTTGCTCTTTTTTCAATCAGATTTTCTAATTTTTGATTAGTATAATAATCGCTAATTAGCTCGGGGATAATAGCAAAAGTTATATCGGCGTATTTTCCTTTAGGTTTGGCATTTTCAATCAGTGATTTATCTAAATTGTATTCTTTTTTCCAAAATTCGTCTTGTTTTTTACCTTCTAAAAGAAGTTTGCCATTGCTATCAAAAAAACTATTGATAATAAAATCCACTTCTTTTTTTACTTCAGGATAAGAAATTTCGTAATTTTTTCCTTCTTTATTGAAAAATTCTTTTTTTAAGTAGCTAACAATTCTTATATAGAATGAATTTTTAGTGTTATTGCTTCTGACAGGATCGCTTTTTAAAATATCTTTGAATCTTTCTTTTTCAAAAAATTGAGTTATCCGAGGTGAGGCGTTATTCCAGATAAGATCAATTATTGAAGGTAATTTATATTTTTCAATTAAGAAGTTTATCAATTCAGCTGGTGTTGGCATCCAAATCACTCCTGCTTTTATCGAATCTTTCCAGAAATCGAAAAGGGTGTAGGCAGTTTTTCCTTGGGTGGTATAGATTAGATAATCATTTAAATTCATATCTCCTCTTATTTTTAAATCATCAGAGATTAACGCATCTTCAAATTTTTTAAGAAATAAGGTTATCTCTTGGCTAGGATTAATTGGAGAAAGTGGGTATTTTATCGTTCTTATTATCTCGCCACCAGAAAAAAGAACTCTTTCTTTATGAAGTCGGTAACCAGATATTTTTTTCTGATTAGTCATTAATTAAAAAAATTTATTAAAGTCGTTTTTCAAGTTGCGCCCTCGCACTCAAAGGCAACTTCCTTTTGGGAAGGGAAAGCGCAAGGGCGCTTGGGTGTTAGGAACCCAACAGATTTTATAATATAAAAATTGTAAAAAGTCAATATACTATAATTAGTATAATTAGATTATTTAGATTATGAGAAAGGTTTTTTTGGTTGTTCTTGCTGTTGCTTCAATCTCTATTATTTTAAATTTCTTTCTTTTTTATAAACTAAAAAATATTAATAAAGATAAATATAAAGTGATTGAGGTATTAGATGGAGATACTTTTAAAATTGAAAAAGGAAGAAGAGTAAGAATTATGGGAGTCAATGCTCCGGAGCTTGGAAGATGCTTAAGCGATAAAGCAAAAGAAAAATTATCGAGTTTAATTTTAGGCAAGGAAGTCATCCTAAAAGACCAATTTACTGATCCTTATGGAAGAATTATGGCGAATGTCTTTGTTGGTGATAAATATATAAACAAGGAAATACTTTTAGCCGGTCTTGGAAGAATGGATTATTATGAAAATCCAAAAAAAGAAGAGTTAAAAAAGGCATATGAAGAAGCAAGGAAAAATAAACGAGGAATTTTTAGTGGGGTATGTTGGTCGCTATTTCCAAATAACTCCTGTAATATAAAAGGCAATATTGATGATAATACGAAAAAAAAGTATTATTATCTGCCAACATGTAAAAACTACTCGCAAGTTGTCATAGATTTATCAACTGATGAAAAATGGTTT
>JBKBJJ010000054.1:0-4756 GCA_046293855.1 Microgenomates group bacterium
TCTAAAAACAAAAAGGATTATTTACTAAAAAAAGCCATTGAGTTGAAAAACTTGCCAGACGAAAAATTAAAAGACTTGGCCATGGTTTGCGAAGAAAAAATTGAACAAATCGAAAAAGAAGCTGAAGAACAACTAAAAAGAAAATATCATTTATAAAAAAAACCGACTCAATCGGTGGGTGAGGAAAATGATAAACAACCGGCTCTTTATAAACTAAAGGCAGATGCCAAGTGGAAATATAGGCCAAGCTATCGGCAAAGACCCGATGCAAAGATTTTGGTAATTTCTCCCAAACGTATGATGGATAATCGATTAAATATTTCTTTTTTTTAATCTTTATCTCAACTCCTGTTTTTTTTAATTTTCTAAAAATATGAATGGATTTTTTTCTCTTCATTTTTAAATTAAACTTTATAAATTATTCAATTTTTTTCTCTTTTGTCAAGAAGATAATTAAGAAGTGAGAGTATTAATTAATTTATTTAAGTTCAAATTTCCACATCGGCTGAGGAAAGAAATATTTATGTTTCCATTGATAATCCTCCTGCATACAATCAATTAAGTTAACATTCATTTGCAAAGCTTTCTCAAATTCAAGGTAGGTAATAAAAACACTTATTCCCGGAAACCTAGCAAGATCTGAAGCGCCAGTTAAAAGGTAAAAGGTATTTTTATAAACGGCAGCAATATCATAAACGGCTAAATGATTTTGAATAAAAACAAGAAAAGTTAAAATTTGATAACGGCCTTGATTTTTATATATGTTTTCAAAAGTAATCATTCTCTCTTTTTTGCGATATTCCGATCTATTTTTTCTTTCAAAGTCAATAATAGAAAGCTCCTTAAGTTTTGGCAGACGCCAACTTTGGTCTCCCAAAAGAATCTCTACTTTTGGATTCAAATCAGAAAATCTTTTATAATAATAACGTAAATGATGACGGTGTTTCTTCTCTAAGATTAAAAGTATTTCCTCAATACTTTTTTTTCCATTTAAGTTTAAAATATATTTTGGTGAGTCATCATTTAATTGTTTTAAAACTTCTTCACTTAAATTATCATTGACAATAGCATTAAGATAGGCCGGACGAGGAACAATTTTAAGTAAAAGGGGAATAAATTTTTCATCGGTGACAAAAAAATGATTATCCTCAGGCCAGGTACCCCCAAACCATTCGTATCTGGCCTTTTTCTTGTTAAACCATAATGGCAAAACCGCCACTGGCTTTTTACCCAGATATAAAGTGTAGAAAAACGGTGGGTAGCCAAATCCCTGATACCAAGCTAAGCGAAACTCCCAAAGATTAAATAAAGAATTATTAGAAGAAAATTTCTCCCAAAGTAGTTGACATTCATCTAAATGACAATGAATTTTTACTTTTAGTTGATTGGCAAATTTAGAAAAACCATTTCTCCAAAACCAAAAGTTTTCGCTCGTTTTGGGAAAAAGCGATACTAAAGGACATTCTTTTATTCCCTCCGTACTGGGAGGTTCAGCTTTTTCATTTTTTTCCATGTTTTTTTTACTCTATATTTTTTATATTAAAGCCTATTTTTAATTTGTCAAGAGGATTTGTTATACTCAAAATATGGAAAAAAATTTTCTCCAATTTTCAAAAAAATCAATTAATAATTTTCTTGAAGCTATATTTAATCTTTTTATTTTCCTCCCCTATTTCTTTTCAGTATCTACCCTTTTGAAAACTCTTTTTTACCCGTGGAAAAATCTTATCGCTAAAAAAACTAAGCCTGGGTTTTCAATTGATGAATGGTTGAATCGTTTTTCATTCAATACTATCTCACGAGGAATTGGTTTTTTTATGCGGTTGAGTTTACTTTCTTTTTATGTCCTTATCCAAATAATTTTTATCATCCTCCTTCCTTTTGCTGGATTAATCTATCTCTTACTTCTCCCCCTTGTTTATATTAAAACGTTTTTTCAAACATCGGAAACCGAAAAAAAAGAAAAAATTAAAAGCTGGTTTCTTGCTTCTCATTTATTGAAAGAAGAAAACAGAAACATCGTTGAAAATTGGTTTGAAAAATATTATGCACTAACTTATCAGAAAAGGTGTTGGTGGAAATTATCTAATCTGTTAACCTTTCCCCCTTTAGCTCGCGACTGGGCCGTTGGTTACACCCCAATACTGGATCAATACACCCAAGAGTTAACCACCCCCTCCTATCAAAGTAAGATTAAAAATATTGTCAACCGCGAAAAAGAAATTGATCAAATTGAAAGAATTTTAACAAAAAGTGAGGAGGCCAATGTCATCATAGTTGGTGAGGAGGGGATAGGAAAACATACCATTGTTGATGCTTTTTCCAAAAAAATCTACGAAGGAAAAACCAATAACCTTCTTGCTTACAAAAGAGTTTTAAAACTTAATATGGAAAAAATTTTAAGCGCGACTGAGGATAGAACTAAACGAGAGGAATTTCTTGAGGAGCTTTTCACTGAGGCGCAGCAAGCAAAAAATATTATTATTTTCATTGATAAATTTGAAAAATATCGAGATTATTTTTTTATCATCGAAAAATTTGCTAAAAAATCAACGATTCAGTTTATCGCCATCACCACACCTTTTTCTTACCAACAAATCATTTTCCCTCAGGAAAAAATTACTCAATTATTTTCGAAAAACGATGTTTATGAAGTAACAAAAGAAGAGGCAGAAACAATCCTTTTCAATACTGCTTTTGATTTTGAAAAACGCTATCAGTTAGTTATTCCCTATGAAACCATAAAAACCCTGATTGAAAAAAGCGATTATTATATTACCTATATTCCTTTTCCTGAAAAAGCTATCCAACTTTTAGATGAAGCTTGCGCTCTGACAAAAGAATTCTATCTTGCCAGCGATAGCAAAAGAGGCAAAATTTTGCCAACAGTCACCCCTGAGATTATTGACAAGGTTCTAACTGAAAAAACTCATATCCCGACAACCATTACCTCCCAAATGAAAGAAAAACTTCTTCAGCTGGAAAATCTTCTTAAAGAAAAAGTTTTATATCAAGATCAAGCCATCGATGAAGTTTCCTCTACATTGCGCCGGTCCTTTGTTCTTGTTGGCAAAAGAAAAAAACCTCTGGCTAGCTTTCTTTTTTTGGGACCAACCGGTGTTGGAAAAACCGAAACCGCCAAAGCCATTGCTGAAGTTTTCTTTAAGTCTTCAACCGATTCCCCCTATCTGCTTCGTTTCGATATGTCTTTATATCAAAGTAAAGATGATATTTCCAAACTTATAGGTTCAATTGACACTGGCAATCCCGGTCTTTTAACCACTGCCATTCGCCAACAGCCCTACGGCGTTCTTCTTCTTGATGAATTGGAAAAAGCTGACGATGATCTTTTAAATATTTTCCTGACGATTTTGGATGAAGGATATTTTACCGACGGCTATGGAAAACGAGTTGATTGCAAAAACTTAGTGATTATTGCCACCTCCAACGCCGGCAGTGACTTTCTTTATCAACAACAAATCCATTCACCTAATTCAACTAACTTTCACCAAATTTTTATCAATTATTTAATCGAAAAAAAATTGTTTTCACCAGAATTTTTAAACCGCTTTGATGGCATAGTTATATTCAGATCGTTAACTAGTGAGGCAATTTTAGAAATTGCCAAAAAAATCGTCGCAAAAATTGCCCGAGATATTTATCAACTCCACAAAATCACCCTTAATGTTTCTGATGAAAGTTTAAAAGATCTTGCTCAAAAAGGTTACCATCCTCAATTTGGCGCTCGTGATATGGAAAGATTGATAAGACAAGAAATCGAAGATAAAGTGGCAAAAATGATATTGGCAGGCAAAATTAGAGAAGGGGAGACTATCAACTTATAAGGTTTATTTGACAAAATAATATTTTCATTGTTATAATTTTTAAACCCTATGGATAAAAAACTGACAGGTTTGATGTTAATCTTTTTTTTAGCTTTCAGTCTTTTTACTTCTTTCATGATTTTCAATAAACCACTTTCCCGTCTAACCCGCGCTAAAGAAGAGTTTATCGCTTCAGCTGATACTAGTTTAGTCTTTGCCTGGCCATTGACAGCTAAGGCTGATAATCAATCATCAGTAATGGTTAGCATTTTTGTAAGAAATTTCAATAATATCCCTCTTCCTAACAAAAAAGTTTCTTTAACCACTAATTTGGGAACGGTTACTGAAATCCAACCGATTACAGACAAAGCTGGAAAAGCTACTTTCAAGCTGAATTCAAATACCCCAGGAATTGCCCAATTAACTGCCGTTGTTGATAATCAGATTCAATTAAAGCAAAAAGTATCTGTAAAATTTGAATAATGTAAATTTAATTTTTCAAATTTAAATAATCCTATGAAAGCAATCACTAAAGTTGTCATTCCCGCTGCCGGTTTTGGGACTAGATTTTTACCTCAAACTAAAGCTATGCCTAAAGAAATGCTTCCGGTAGTTGACAAACCTGTTATTCAGTATGTAGTAGAGGAGGCAGTTGCGGCAGGAATTGAGGATGTCATTATCGTAACCGGTTACACTAAAAGATCAATTGAAGATCATTTTGACACTCCCAATGCCGAGTTAGTTAAAAATTTAGAGATGGGTAATAAATATCAATTACTTGAAGAAATAAAAGCAATAAGTGAAATGGCTAATTTTATCTATATTCGCCAAAAAGGACCTTATGGCAATGCTACTCCGGTAAAATCAGCCCAACATCTTATTGGCAATGAACCGTTTTTAGTCCTGTGGGGAGATGACTTTGTCTGGGCCAA
>JBKBJJ010000055.1:0-4710 GCA_046293855.1 Microgenomates group bacterium
CGTTATTTAGAGACGGTCGTACTTAAATAACGCAATATTGATTTATTCTTTTTAAAAGAATTATAATTGAACCCATGAAAATTCTTGTTACTGGCGCGGGTGGTTATATTGGGTCGGTAGCAACATATTTATTTTTGCAGAAAGGATATGAGGTGGTGGCGGTTGATAATTTCTCCACTGGCTATAGGCAACCGTTGGAATGGTTGCAAAAAAAATTTAGCTCTGGCTTTTTCCGTTTTTATGAGGCAGATTTAAAAAGTGATCTCTCTTCCATTTTCAAAAAAGAGGTGGGGGTTGAGGTCATTGTTCATTATGCTGCCTCCTGTCTGGTTGATGAGTCAATGAAGAATCCTTATAAATATTTTTATAACAATGTTTTGGGAACATTAAATCTTTTGGAGACAATGAAAAATTTTAAAATTAAAAATATCGTTTTTTCCTCAACTTGTGCTGTCTATGGGGAAGCCCAATATCTTCCCGTTGATGAAAAGCATCCCACCCTCCCAACTAATCCATATGGGCAGTCAAAAAGAATGGCGGAGAAAATAATTGAATGGTATGGAAGGATATTTGATTTTGGATATTTAATATTGCGATACTTTAATGTTTGTGGAGCATCTGATGATGGTTTAATCGGCGACTCAAAAAAACCCTCTACTCTTTTAGTCCAAAACGCGGTCCGCGGAGCTTTAGGGATTGAGCCTTTTTACCTAACTTGTCCCCAAGTTGCTACTCCTGATAAAACTCCCATTCGCGATTATGTCAATGTTGTTGATTTAAACGAGGCCCATCTTTTAGCAGTTGAATATTTGTTAAAAAAGGGGAAAAGTGAGATAGTTAATTTAGGTACAGGCGCTGGAAACTCAGTTTTGGAGGTTATCAAAAAAGTTGAGGAGGTGACAGGAAAAAAGATTGAGATGAAAAAAACAACACCGCGTCAGGGTGAATATGCTAAAATTTATGCCTCAATTGAAAAGGCAAAAAAGATTTTGGGCTGGCAGCCGAAAAGAACCATTAAAGATAGTATTGTTTCACTGATGAGTTGGTACAAAAAAAATCCTGACGGTTGGAGGCGTTAGCTTTAATTGGCTAAAATCGGTTTAGTCAGTTACAATCAGTTATAATCAGTTTAAATCAGTTAAATCCAATTAAATAATTTTATCGGTAGTTTTGGTTCAGATATAAATAAACCCTCAGGTTAAACTCTATCTGAATCTTAATATTATTTTATGATTGTTGGCATAATTTTGGCGGCTGGTAAAGGAACGAGGATAAAGGCAAAAGATAGAAATAAAGTCACTCTTCCTTTTTTAAATAAGCCATTGGTAGTTTATTCGGTTGAGTTAATGAGAAAGGTAGCCGATAAGGTGATTGTGGTTATTGGCGCTTTTCATCAAAGTGTTAAAGAGGTGCTAAAAGATTTTCCCGTTGATTACGCTTATCAAAAAAAACGATTAGGGACGGCTCATGCGGTTAAGGTGGTGATACCTTTAGCGCAAAAATATCAGCCCCAACTGGTTTTAGTTGGTTATGGTGATCACACAATGTTTTACCAAAAAGAAAATATTGATGATTTAATTAATCTTCACCAAAAGGAAAATGCGGTAATGACAATAATTACAGTCAAGCATAATAATGAAAATCTTCATTGGGGGTATATCATCCGCAACCTAAAAAATGAAATTATCGATAGTGTTGAATTTAAAGACGCCACCGATGAACAAAAAAAAATTAAAGAACTAAACGCTGGTTTTTATTGTTTTGATTTTGCCTTTTTAAAAGAGAATATTGGAAAAGTCCCAAAATCATCAGTTTCTGGCGAGTATTATATTAATAGTTTAATCAAAATTGCCGCCGATCAAGGAAAAAAGGTAGCCGGTTTGGAAATTCCTTTCTCCTCGGTGGGGATTGGTGTTAATCGTTGGAGTGAGCTTGAAGAAAGCCAAAGGCTTTATCTTAATATTAAAAAATCCAAGGTTTAAAGCTAAACAACCCTTAGGGTTGAATTGAGGCTAAACCTTTTAATTGTTTTTGAAGCTTATGTGTGTGGATGTCAGTCTTTTATTACTTTTTTACTATCCGCTCATCAATATTTGAGCGGGATACGGGAGTTGAACCCGTCTTTCCACCTTGGAAGGGTGGCGTTGAACCGCTCAACTAATCCCGCGTTTTGGAGGCAAGCAAAGGAGTTTTTACCCGTAAAATGTACCCGAAATATTAAATAAAATATAATTATAACAAATGAATAAGAAACTGTTAACCATTTTTCTTTTTGCCTTTTTAATCCGCCTTGTTGCTATAAATCAATCCCTTTGGTTGGATGAGGCAATAACGGCGAAAGTAGTTAAAAATTATGGATTTTGGCAACTTATAAGAAGTTTCTCTCCTTATGACTTTCATCCTCCACTTTATTATTTTTTTATAAAAGCATGGGCGAGTTTATTTGGTTATAGTGAGATAGCGTTACGGTTTCCGTCAATTATCTTTTCCTTATTGATCGGTTATGTAATTTACAAAATAGTTGAAGAAAAGTATGGGGTTATAGTTGGGCTATGGTCGGCAGCATTTTTTCTTTTTAATCCACTTATAGTTTATTATAGTCAGGAGGCGAGGATGTATATGATGGTTACTTTTTTATTAACAGTTTGTTTGCTTTTTTTTATAAAAATAATCCAAATTGAAAGTTCAAAATTAAAATTTAAAAATTACAGCCTAAAATTAAAAATTTATTTAGTTTTATTTAACTTATTTTCCTTTTTAAGCATCAACACCTTTTACGGATCAGTTTTTTTAGTTGCCGCAATGATTTTGTATTTTATTTACAAAAGACAATACCAATTTTTTTTCATTTCATTATTCATTATTATTTTTTCATTATTAATTCTTTTACCTCTCCTCTATCAGCAGGCTGTCAACGCTAAAGTTTCCTTAAAGGCTGTCCCCAACTGGTCTATGGTTTTAGGGAAAGCTAATTTTAAAAATTTACTTCTTATTCCTCTTAAATTTTTCTTTGGCAGGATTAGTTTTTATCCAAAATGGCTATATTGGTTAATTTCTAGTGGATGGACGCTTTTTATTTTATATCAAATATTAATATTAAATATCAATCAACCAACTGGCGGAGAAAAATACATCGCAAAAATTAAAAATATTTGTTTATTTTATTATCTTGTTCTTTTTTCCTTAATTGCAGGATTGATAGTTTCATTTTTTACTCCCATTCTTCAGTATTTTCGTTTTTTATATTTGCTGCCAATTGTCAGTATTCTTCTGGCATATTCGGCAAAACCATCTTTGTTCGATCGAGCAAAGATAGCAACGTTTTTAGGATTTTTTATTCTCTCGTTAATTTATCTTCTCAACCCAGTTTTTCATCGGGAAGATTGGAAAAGTTTAGCAAAAAGTATTCCCCAAGGTAAAACTGTTTTTATGATCGAAGCCTCATCTGACCCTTTAAGATTTTATCACCCTGAGGTAAAAATCGAGTCTTTAATAAAATTAAGCGATCGCAGCATAAATTTAAATGAAGTATGGGTTATCCCCTACACTGCAGATATCTATAGGATTAATTATCAGCAATTTTTGGCAGAAAATAAATTTTATCTTGATAAAACAATAAATTTTCGCGGATTGGCAGTTGAAATTTGGAGAAAAAAACTTAAGGTTTAGATATAAATCAACCCTAAGGGTTGAATAACTATGGGTTTTGAGTTTGATAAGGAGACCAATCTTCGAAATTAACTGGTGGTTTATTTTGCTCGTTTCGGTTAAGCGATGATTCCTCGATCATTTTTAATTATTTTAATAAATTTATAAAATAAATAAACTCCTGATAAAAAAAGAGCAAGAAAAACTGAAAGAGGCCCGGCATAAAAATTAAGTTTTGGGATTAAATAAAAGCAGGAAAGGGAAATGGTGATAAAGAAAACAGTATTGGCAATTAAGATAAATTTTGGTTTTTTTTCGGTGTAGAGAAAAAAAAGAAGAGGAATATTTAAGATTGGGTAGATTAAATAAGCTAAAGATAAAAGATGAGTTATCTGCACGGTTTTGGTAAATTTTTCGGTAAAGGCGATTTGAAAAATTTCTTTTGGCGTTAAAAAAAGGAGAAAGAAAAGAAGAGTGGGGATGGAAAGAAAAAGCAGACTTTTTTTAAAAAGAGTTTTAAGATCAGAGTATTTTTTAATTTTTGAAAAATCTGGCGATAAAACTTGGGTTACTGAGGAGACAGCGGCGAAAAGAGTAAGAATTATTTTTGTTGACAGCCCATAATATCCCAAAACTGCCGTTTTTGGAAAATAAAAGGATAAAAGAAACAAATCCATTCTTGTTCCTAAATTAAAAAATTGGGAGGCAAGAAAATAGGTTAAAGTATATGAAAATTTAAACTCTTCCCCTCTGATCGGCGCCTTAACAATTTTATAAACAACATTGCGCTTCTGCCAAAAAAGGAAAAAGAAAAAAACTGCCGGACCAAAAATTCCAAAAACAAAGAGGATCATGGCGATGTTGGCAGTCTTTGTGAAAATTAAGACAAAAATAAAAATGGTTTTTAGTAAATTACTTAAGTTCAAAAAAACCTGAGCCTGAAAGACTTTTTTTATAGCAATTAGGCTATTTAAAGCATAGTTTTGCCAGATTAAAAAAATAACGGAAAAAACTGTCAAATAAAGCTCCCACCATGGGGCAAATGTTTTGAAAAAAATCTTA
>JBKBJJ010000056.1:0-4692 GCA_046293855.1 Microgenomates group bacterium
TTATTACTTTTTCTACATCATTGGTTGAAAAGTGGCGGTTTTTAATTTTTTTTAAAAGATAATTTTTTATTTCTTTTTTTGTCCGAGGCCGAAATTTTAAGAAGAAATAAGCCTTGTCAATAAGGTAAGAGAGATTTTCCAAATAACCAATAACAAATAACTACTAACGGTTTAACTTCTTCTTTTCTCAAGAATTTGTTTTATTAACTGTTCTTTTAATTTTTCATTGGTTGAGATAATTTCCTTAATTTGTTCTTTTCCTTGCCCTAAAACTTTATCGCCTAACTTAAAAAAAGAGCCGCTGCGAGCGATCAAACCTGCGGAAAGAGCTGCATCAATTAAAGCTTCTTCCTTATCAATACCATTGTTGGTAATCGTCAGTTCTGCTTCACGAAAAGGAGGAGCAACTTTATTTTTTACCACCCTCACTCTCACGCGAGCTCCATAAACCTGGTTGTTTTTCTTTAAAGTTTCAATCTTGCGAACATCAAGTCTAACTGAGGCATAAAATTTTAAAGCCAAGCCGCCGGGTGTAGTTTCCGGGTTGCCAAACATAATCCCTACTTTCAACCTAATTTGATTAGTAAAAACAACCGTTGTCTTTGATTTAGAGACAACACCGGTTAACTTGCGAAGAGCCTGCGACATTAGCCGGGCTTGCAAACCAATTTGTGCTTCACCCATCTCGCCCTCAATTTCACTTCTTGGCACAAGGGCGGCCACTGAATCAATCACCACTAAATCAACCCCACCAGAGCGGATTAAAGTCTCGGCAATTTCCAAGGCTTGCTCGCCAGTGTCTGGTTGAGAAACTAATAAATCCTCCAGTCTCACTCCCAAAATTTTTGCCCAGGAAGGATCCATCGCGTGTTCAGCATCAATGAAGGCGGCTACTCCGCCAACCTTTTGGGTTTCGGCAATCAACGATAAACAAAGAGTAGTTTTTCCCGATGACTCTGGACCAAAAATTTCAATAATCCTTCCCCGGGGAACACCACCTACTCCTAAAGCTAAATCAAGCGGTAAAATTCCGGTTTTGATCACTTCAACGGGCGCTATTGGTCCTTCTCCTAACTTCATGATTGCCCCTCGGCCAAATTGTTTTTGGATTTGCTCAACCGCCAAAGCTACTGCCTGTTTTTTTTGAGAATCAAAGGATGATTTCATAATTTTAAATTACATAAATTAATAATACCACAATTGCCCCCCAAATAAAAATTGTAAAAATAAGCGGCTTATCGGTGGTAATAATCTTCTCTGGTCTTTCACCCTCATATTTCTCATACAAAAGCTGAGCATAACGAGCCACTCCATAAACTACTAAAGGAACAGTTGTCATCAACCATTTTCTTGTCTCAAAGGTGGGAAAATATTTTGAAAAAAGAGCAGTAAAAATAGTCTCTGTTGATGGTAATTTTTCAAAATAAGTATAGAAGGCATAGGCGATAATTGCCAAGGTGGCGCTAGTGTAGGTCAAAAAGTCAAGAAAATGTTCATTATAACGATAAAGAGAAAGTCTTGCCTGCCTTCCTTGGACAACTAACTCAGCGTGGCGCTTGACAGAGGCCATAAAAAGGGAAAGGAAAAAGATTGTTAAAAGAAGCCAAATAGGAATATGGTAACCGGTGACAACCTCCCCGGCAAAAGCGCGCAACATAAAAGAAAAAGAGATAGAAAAAATGTCCAAAACTGCTTTTCTTTTTAAATAAAGAGAGTAAAAAAAATGAAGGAGAATAAAAAAAAGAGTGAGGAAGAAAAATGGAATAGAAAAAAACAAAGCAAGAATCAAAGAGGAAAAACTGAGAATAAAAACAATAAAGGTTGCCTCAGGAATGCTCACTTGACCGGAGGCAATCGGGCGATTTTTTTTAAAAGGGTGTTTTTTATCATAAGGATAATCAATAATATCATTTAAAACATAAGAGTCTGATGAGGCCAAACAGAAAACAAAAAAAGCAAAAAGGGACTTGAAAAAAAGATCTGCCTCAAATAGTTGCCCAGAAAAAATTATCGCTGTAAATATCACTAAATTCTTTATCCATTGATTAACCCGCATTACTTTAACCCATATTAAAAATCGTTTTAAGGTCATTTTGTATTTATATAAACTTCACTCTTTTATTTCTATTATAATATTTCTTATGATTAATCTGGATGATAAAAAAACAATTTTAAAAATTCAAGGAGGAGAGGAGGTATTAAAATCAATTGATAAACTCCCCCAACAACTTGAGCAAGCTTTTGAGGAATCGCAAAAAGTTGATTTTCCTGAGAGTTTTGCCAAGGTAGAAAACATTCTTGTTTGTGGCATGGGCGGCTCTCGCTTTCCCGCCTTAATCCTCAAAGATTTATTCAAAAAAGAACTTAAGGTTCCTCTTTTAATCAATGACGATTATCTTCTCCCAAATTTTGTCAACGAAAAAACCCTGCTAATTCTTTCCTCCTACTCAGGAACAACTGAAGAGGTGATTACCAACTTTTATCAGGCTAAAGAAAAAAAGGCAAAAATTACGGCAATTACCTCCGGTGGTGAAATTGCCAAAATCATCAAAGACAATCATTTGCCCGGCTATGTTTTTGCCCCCATTTATAATCCCTCTCAGCAACCGCGGATTGGCTTTGGTTACAATGTTGGTGGACTTTTGGGAATTCTTGCGAAACTTGAATTATTAAAATTTAAAAAGGAGAAAATTATTAGGGCAATTAACTCTCTTCCCCAGCTGACAAATAATTTTAAAGTTGATATTCCCTTAAAAGATAATTCTGCTAAAGATCTAGCAATAAAAATTTTTAATAAATATCCTTACTACATAGTGTCAGAGTTTCTGACAGGTTGGGGGAATGCCCTCGCTAATCAAACCAACGAAACTGCCAAGACTATCTCCACCTTCAGAGTGATCCCAGAGTTAAATCATCATTTAATGGAAGGATTAAAACATCCCGGTGAAATTAAAAATCTTTTGATTTTTGTTTTTTTCTTTTCCCATCTTTATTCTCCTGTCATCCAAAAAAGATTTCAAATAACCAAAGAGGTGGTTGAAAAAAATAACATTAAAACTTTATGGGTAAAGTTAAAAGGAGAAAACGCAATAGAACAAGTTTTTTATGCGATGAGCTTGGGAAGTTATTTAACAATGTATCTTTCAGTTTTATACCAAGAAAACCCCTCCATCATCCCTTTTGTTGATTATTTTAAAAAGAGACTAAAAGATACTAGACTAGATAACTTAATATAATCGGCGAAATTTCTTCAATAAAAACATCAATTCTTTGACCATTTGTGTTTTTGATTTTCTGTAACGCCATTCACATTCCTTTAAAGTGGAAAAGAAAGTTTGGTTTTACCCCATTGGAAAAATGAAAGTCACTGATTTTATAATAAAAGTTGCAACACTTGTTAGGTGATATAGGTTCAACAACCTTCTGTGATTTTTCCATTACAATTTTTCCTTCATAAATACTCACAATTAAATATCTCCATAAAACCAAAAATCAGCTGGTGTGGGATACATTAACGCTCTTACCGCCTCCTCTTTTTTTAAATTAATGTAAGATTTTAAAAATTCCTCCGAAAAAACCCGGCTTTCTTTTAAAACTTCATCCTTCTCCAAGGCAGTTAACACTTCAAAAATATCTTTTGCTGTTTGCTTAACAGTATCTTTTTCCCAGATATTTTCATCAAAGGGACCAAAACCAAGTTTTGTCGGATCTAAATTTTTCTTTATTCCCTCCAAGCCATAAATCAACATCGCCGAAAACGCCAGGTAGGGATTGGCGGTAGGATCGGGACAGCGAAACTCAATTCTTTTTGATTTTTCATCGTTTTTATAATAAACAGGGATTCTCACGGCGGCACTGCGATTTCTTTTGGAAAAAGCCAATCTTGTTGGCGCCTCAAAATGAGGGACAAGTCGCCGGTATGAGTTAACTGTTGGGTTGGTAAGGGCCAAAAGAGGTTTGATATGATACAAAATCCCAGCGATATAACTTAATCCCAGCTTAGACAATTCTCCATAACCGTCTTTGTCATAAAAAAGATTTTTTCCATTTTTAAATAAACTCTGGTGAGTATGCATGCCTGAGCCGTTATCATCGTATAACGGTTTGGGTAAAAACACCGCCGTCATCCCCATTTTTTTGGCTAAATTGCGGGCAATGTACTTATAAATCATCACTTTATCAGCCATTTTTGTTAAGCTGTCAAAGTGCAAATCAATCTCCACCTGTCCGCCACTTGCCACCTCGTGATGATGGACCTCAACTGCAATTCCCAAAGAAAGCAAGATTTTTACCATTTCACTTCGGAAAAAATGAACCTTATCGTAAGGAGGAAGAGGAAAATAGCCTTGTTTTTTTTCTATCGGGTATCCATCACCCTCTCCATCAGCTAAAAACTCACTGCTTTTAATTTTAAAGTAAGAATAAAACCTGTCAACCGAAAACTCCACTCTATCAAAGACAAAAAACTCAACCTCCGGCCCCCAAAAACAGACATCAGCGACCCCTGATTTTTTAAGATAATCTTCTGCCCTTTTGGCAATTATTCTTGGATCTTTTTCATAAAACTCTTCCCTTTCTGGATCCCAAACATTGGATATAATAACTAAAGTTTTTTCTAAAAATGGATCAATAAAGGTGGCTGATAAATCGGGAAGAAGAACCATGTCTGAGGTATAAATCTCTTCAAATCCT
>JBKBJJ010000057.1:0-4534 GCA_046293855.1 Microgenomates group bacterium
ATCTATCATGCTTTAAAAATCATTTCTTGCTCCCCCGCCAGGGCTCGAACCTGGAACCTCGAAGTTAACAGCTTCTTGCTCTACCAATTGAGCTACAGGGGAAAAACAAAAATAAAAATTAAAAATTTAAAGTTAAAAATTACAATTTAAAAATCAAAATCAACAAAGTAAAAACTTTAAACTTTTGACTTTAAACTTTTAACTTATATAAATATCTTACCAAAAAATTAACTGATTTTAAAGAGTTATAAAAAAATAAGAGAGAAAAATCCAAGAGCTAGCCCCAAAAGACTTCCACCGACAACGTCAGTTAACCAATGTTCACCTAAACTTATCCGGCTAAATAGCATTAAACAGATAAATATTAATAGAAAAAGATTTAATAATAATTTAAACTTCAGCTTTATTTTTTTTGAAAAATTGATAAGAAAGGCAATAATCAAAACAACAAATACAGAGCGAAGAGAATGACCAGAAGGGTATGAGCCTCCAGCATGGACATAAGAAGAGGGGAAAGAAAAACCTAAATTAAAACGATGAAATCGGAAAGAAGGACCCAAATGATCAAAAAACATTTTTCCAATAACCTCAATTAAATGAGCTAAAGAAAAGGAAAAAAAAGCAGCAAGAGCAAATAATTTTTTTCCTATCAAAAAAAATATTAAAAAAAGAAAAACTGTTGTTATTTCAAAACTGCCAATAAGGCTAAATAAAGATAAAAAAGAATCAAATTTTTGCGGAGTATGATTTTGAATTCTAACCATGGTGTCAAAATCAAATTGTGCAAGGATTTTTGACTTGACGATTAAAGTAAAAATAGTAAAAAAAATAAAAAAACTTATTGCCAAAAGAAAAAAAACAAGTTTTAAAGGTGATATTTTTGCCTTAGATTTTTTCATAAAGAAGAATTATTCCAAAAAATTATCACGATCGTTGAGTATTTTTGGAATTCTTAATTACTTTAAATTTTTTTTGACAACGCTGCCATAGACCTAAATTGTTTTCTCTTGCTTTTTCTTGAGCTTCTTTTAAAATTAGGGCGTATTTTACATCGGGGGGAAAAGTGGAAGTTAGCGCATAACCATTGGCAACTAAATATTCATTAATAAATATTTCCCCTGAGTTAGTTGCCTCATTTTTGACAAAAACATAACGCAATAGTCGACCATATTTATCAGCTTCTGAGACATCTTTCTCTAATCTCACCGATTTTTCCTCGACCAATTGTTTATTTTTCTCAAAAGCTTCTCTAGCAAAACACTCAACCGGTTTTCTTGGATCATGAAGCTCTGGCGCGTCAATCCCGATGTAGCGAATTTTTTGACCAGACTCAATTTCAATTGTATCCCCATCAATTACCCTTTTAACTTTTACCAATTGGGCAGAAGGACTAGCACTGATAATTTTTTCAGTAGAGGGAGTTGGTTGGGGGGAAGGAGGGTTGATTATTTTTTGAAAAATGGTAGAGACAAAAATAAGGGCAAAAAGAATCAGAGAGATTGATTGTTTTGAAAAAAGACAAGAAAGGCACATTAAACTATCTTACTATAAATTTTTAGTCATTTTTTCCGATTTTTATTAAAACAAAAGAAAATTAAAAAGATTTTGTTTAAATTTTAAGATAAAAATAAAATTTATTTTAGATTATTGGATTGCCAACACCTTCTAAATAAACATTTAATAAAATAATGCGATCGCAACTTTTAATTAAAGAAGGGTGTTGGCTTATTAGTGATATTTGTGATTGGCAATATTTGTGATAAAATAATATTTATCGGAGCGTAGTTCAGATGGTTTAGAACGTGCGCTTTGGGAGCGCAAGGTCGGCAGTTCAAGTCTGCCCGCTCCGACTGACAGAAATTTTTAAAGAAACCTTCTTTTTGCTAAACTTGACTATATGGATATTTCTTCATTCACTAAAGGCGGCAGATTTTTAATGCTGGCTCTTGATCACCGGGAGAGTTTTCGCAAGATTTTAAATCCCCAAAAACCAGAGGCAGTTACCACCGAAGAGATAATAGAAATAAAAAAAGAAATCATTGAAAGTTTACACGATCAATTCAGCGGGATTTTAATTGACCCAGAATATGGCCTACCAGCTTATCAATCCCTCAATTTTCGCCTCAAAAAACCCTATCTTCTTTCCATTGAAAAAAGTGGCTATAGGCAAGTTGGCGAAGAAAGAATAACCCAACTTGAATATCAGGTTGGGCAGTTAAAAAAAATGGCTGCGACAGGAGTAAAACTTTTAATTTATTTTAACCCTTATGTCAAAACCGCCAAAACTCAGTTGGAAACCGCGGCAAAGGTATGGCGTGATTGCCAGGCGGCCGGTTTACCTTTATTTTTGGAGATCGTTACCTACTATACCGAGCAGACAGCCTCAGCAAAATTAAATTTAGTTGTCGAGTCAGTAAAAAGATTTTTAAATTATGGCATAAGAGCTGATGTTTTTAAGTTAGATTATCCAAAAAATGAGGCATCTTGTCGATTGATTACTAATCTTTTAGGGAGGATTCCTTGGGTTCTTTTAACTAGGGGAGAGAATTTTCAAATTTTCAAAAAACAGCTGGAGATAGCAGTGGAAAACGGCGCTTCTGGATTTTTAGCTGGTCGGGCTCTCTGGCAGGAGATTGGAAAATATCAAAATGAGGAGGAGAGGAAAGAATTTTTAAATGCCGTGGTTAAACAACGTTTTCAGGAAATTACTTCAATTGTTGAAAAAAGAGCTTTTTTTGTATGAAAAAAATTTATTATCTTCTCACTTTTATTATTTTTCCAATATTGATTGTTTTGCTTTTGTTACTTGTTATTTTTTTATCCAGTCAAAGATTCAAAAATTATAAAGCTGTTGACTATCAATTAGAAGGGAGAAAATATAAACTTTTAGTGGCTGACACTGCGCAAAAATGGGAAAAAGGATTGATGAATACAAAAAAATTAAAAGGAACGCAAGGAATGATTTTTATTTTCCCCGATAAACAAGTTCGCCATTTTTGGAATAAAAATACTTATCTTGATTTAGAGGTTTATTGGATAGATGATGAAAAAGTTAAGGGGAAAAGTTACCTACCATCAATTGAAAAAACTAGGCAGGTAATGGTAGTGAGCTCACCAGCTAAAGTAAATAAGGTGATTGAACTCATTATTCGTTAATCGTTATTAGTCATTATTAGTTATTTGGTCCCACCACTTCCAATAACAAATAACAAATAACTAATAACATTTATTTTTTTAAAGCTTCAATCCCAGGGAGAGTCCCTTTTTCAATAAACTCAAGCATCGCTCCACCACCGGTTGAAATATGAGTAATTTTATCTAAATATTCTTTTTTTGAGATCGCCGCCAAAGTGTCACCGCCACCAACAATTGAGGTGGCTTGCGAATTTTGGGTGATGGCATAATAAATAAAGTCAGTCCCGCGCCTGAAGGCTTTATTTTCAAAAAGACCAATTGGGCCATTCCAGATGATGGTTTTTGCCTTAGCAATAATTGAGCCAAATTGCGCTTGTGTTTGCGGCCCGATATCCAAAATTATTGCCCCCTTGGGGATTTCATCAATTTTTTTTACCTCACCTCCATTTTCACTATTTTTAGGATCACCAATGATAACATCAGAAGGAAGAATTACGGCCGTTTTTTTTTGAGCAGCATGAAATAGAAGTTTTCTTGCCGCCGCCACTTGTTCATATTCACAAAAACTTTGACCGATTTCCAGGCCTTGGGCGCAAAAAAAAGTATTAGCTAAACCACCGCCAATTAAAAGATAATCAGCGATCTCCGTCAGTTTATATAAAAGCGGTAATTTAGTGGAAATTTTAGCTCCACCAATTATGGCAACAAAAGGTTTTTTTGGGTTTTTAATTACTTTTGAAATTGTTTCCACCTCCTTTTTTAAAAGAAGTCCGCCATAGGCAGGAATAAATTTTGGTGGACCAATAACTGAAGTATCGGTCCGGTGACAAACACCAAAAGCATCATTAACATAGATATCAGCAAGAAAGGCTAATTTTTTAGCGAATTTTTCCGAATAGTTTTTTTCTTCAGGAAAAAATCTGATGTTTTCTAAAACAACAATCGTTTCTTTTTTTTCTTTTATTTGATCAAAGTTTTTTTCTAATAAAATAGGGACGTTGGGTAAATATTTTTTTAACTGGTCAACAACAATTTTTAAAGAAAGAGTTTTATCATAACTTTTTGGTCTGCCAAGATGAGAGATGATGATTAAGCGATTATCATTTTTTAAAAGATAAGTAATCGTTGGTAGCGATTGTTTAATTCTTTCATCATTGGAGATGCTATGATCAGGATTTAAAGAAACATTAAAATCTACTCGCAAGAGAACAGTTTTTCTTTTTATTTCAACCTCATCAATATAAGTAATCTTACACATAAAAAATTACCAAAAAAAAAAAAAAAAAAAAAAATTTTTTAAAAAAAAAAAAAAAAAAAAAAAAAAAAAAAAAAAAATTAAAAAAAAAAAAAAAAAAAAAAAAAAAAAAAAAAAAAAAAAAAAAAAAAAAAAAAAAAATAA
>JBKBJJ010000058.1:0-4528 GCA_046293855.1 Microgenomates group bacterium
CTTATACTCTAAATTTGTTCCCCCAACAAAATCAATAGCATAATTAAATCCCCAATTAAAAATTGAAAATAACCCGCTGCCGACCACTATTGCGGAAATCAAAAAATAAATCCACTTGTGTTTAAGAAAATTTATCATAGATAAATTTGCTCATTCGCCTTCATCCGTTTTCATTTGCTTTTATTGGCGTAATTTATAAAACATAGCAATTAATCTTTTCGTAATCACCACTCCCGTAAACAAACTGGTGGCAACTCCAATTGCCAAAGTTAAAGCAAATCCTCTCACCATCCCAAACTGGGGTAAAAACTCCCAATTTAACGGATTAAAAAGAATAAAAGCTACTAAAAGTGTTGTAATATTGGCATCTTTGATGGCATCAATCGCCCGCCCAAAACCAAGTTTTATCGCAATGTCAAACTCTTTTCCTGCTCTTTGTTCCTCTTTTATCCTCTCAAAAATTAAAATATTGGCATCAACTGCCATACCAATGGAAAGAATAAATCCCGCCACTCCTGGTAAAGTCAAAACAACCGGTATTAAACGAAAGATTGCCAAAGAAATTAATCCATAAATAATAAGAGCAATACTGGCAATCACCCCCAGCTTTCTATAGTAAACGACCATAAAGAATAAAACCATCAATAGTCCTACCACTCCTGCATAGACACTTTTTTTTACTTCATTTTCTCCTAATGTTGGGCCAATGTTTCTCTGTTCTACTAATTTTATCGGCAAAGGTAAAGCTCCAGAATTGATAGCAATAGCCAATTTTTTCGCTTCATTAATAGTAAAATTGCCAGTGATTACTGCATTACCATCGGTTATCGGCTGTTGAACTGTTGGCGCGGAAATAAGTATGCCATCAATAACAATCGCCACCGGTTTACCAACATTGCGAGAAGTAATCTCGGAAAATAATTTAACTCCCTCTTTGTTAAAACTTAAAGCCACTTGCGGCTTACCAGTTTGGGGATCAAAGGTAACTTGTGCTTTTTTGATATGTTTTCCGGTAAGCCCGGTGTCCTTAGTCAACCTGGCTAAAAGAGGAGTGGTAGTGGCAACTTTTGCTTCTACGGTGGCTTCCTCTTTAAATGATAATTGAGCGGTTTTACCTATAAGAGCAATCGCTTGGGAAATTTCAGTGATTCCGGGAAGATCGACACTTATTCGATATTTATCAGCCGATTTTAACAGTTGTACTGCTGGCTCTGAAACTCCAAAATAATTAATTCTTTTTTCTATAATATCTTTTGCTGAGTTTAATGCATCTTGTAAATCTGAGGGGGCGACTTTTGAGGTGTCTGCCTCAAAAACCAAATGACTTCCTCCTTTTAAATCTAATCCTAAATGAGTTTTAAACTCTTTTCTTATTTTAAAACCAAAAAGCTCAACGGAAATCACTGGCGGGTTAATGGTATAATTAACTAAATGAAAGTTCTCAGGTAAGTCAATCCAGATAATAAATAAAAATAGTAAAACAGTAATTAAAATTTTTAATATTTTCATCGGCTTATTGGGTTTATAGTAGATTGATAATTATTTTAATAACTCTTCCTCAATTCCCACCAACATTATTTTTGGTTGTTTTAAAAAACGCCAAATGAAGGGGTCATTATTCTTTTTTCTAAACACAAACTCTTCTTCTGTCATTACGGTATAATTTATCGGTCGACCAAAATTTTTTTCGGCGGCAGACATAATCGCCTCAACCTCAGGGATAACAATCACTCCCACAAAAAGAACATATATTTCATCATCTTTAATCGGAATATTCTTGGCAAACTTTGTTGAAAGAGCAATAAATTTTACTTTCCCAATTTTAGAAAGATTTTTATAAATTTCCATAGGTAAAAATCCGGTTTTGGTAAAGAGACGCAAAAATTCATCATAAAAAAGATAATTTTTATTAAGAGTATAATAAATTTTGTTAAGCCGTCTTTCCTTATGAAGAACTTTTTCTTCGGATAAAATATCTAATTCTCGCTTCACGGCATTAACCTCTTCATCTACCTCGCGGACAATTTTTCTTAAATAATAATTTTCATTAGGATGCTGGAAAAAAAATCCTAGGATTTTTCGTCTGACTTTGGAAGGAATAATGTGTTGAAGCATATATATATTATCTATCATTCCCGTGAAAGCGGGAATTAAATTTAATAGACCCTAAAAAACAAGTCTTGCGATGACCTACTTTTAGTAAGTCACCTTATTTCCTATCGGTAAAATCTCAACAAAAATTTGTCCTCTCACCATTGATATCTCTTTTCCGCTTTTATCATAAAATCTCATTAAACTCTCATCATCTTCTTTTCTCCAAGTGGCAGAAATGACTTTTCCGTCTTGAAATACTAAGGCATCTCCTGTTCCAGTTAATTTATAGAGTATATGGCCTCCTTCATATCCATCATTAGCGGCTGACTCTTGGGCAAAAACAATAATGACATTTTTTACTTCTAACTGTTTGCCCGTATTTTTATCAAAATGTGGTTCACCGCCGTTGGTTCTTAAATATGTATTCCTTCCTTTATTATAATCCCAAACTACTGAATATTGGGATGCAAAAGTCGTCCAAAATCCAAAATCTATTTTTTTCACTTCACCTCTCTCTTGAGTGATAGCATCATCTTTAAATTTCCAGGGAGTAAACTTTTCATCCCATGATTTTCTTTTGTCATCAATATTAGTTAACCCCCGTTTTTCTTTAGCAAACTGCCACAATTTATTAGTTGATGAATAGACTGTATGTTCAGTCGCTCGGCCTGGTAAACGTTCATAATCTCGCCAAAAATAAGGAAATGGCACTGAAAATTGATTTAAATCATTATAAAGAGACCAACCAATGGTTTTGATGTAGCCTAAAGCATCAGCTGGCCCTGGAGTATTAGCGCCACCAACATGAGCATAAAGAGGATAAGCGCCATATCCTTGAAGAAGTCTGACAAAGTATATCCTTGCCGAACGGATAGGCCCAATATAAGGAGCATCTTTGCAATAATATATTGCCAAAAATCTAGTAATTCCACCCTCGGCAACCGCCTCATAAACAACATCAGCCGCTGATAAACCTGACTGCGGTCGGGCATCTTGGTGATTTTCAATCATCACTCCCAAAGGTCTTCTTTTTTCCCATTTTAATCTTTGGGTTTTTGTCAACATCTCACCGTTTAAAGGACATTCTTCAGTCTTTGGCTCATTAGCAATTTTATCTTCAACTAAATTGTTACCATTAGATTTTGGTATTTTATAACCAAAAGATAAAGGAGAAATTAATTTTTCTGGCTTTTGGGCAAAAAAGGAATAAGAGGTATAAGTAGATAAAAGAAAGACTATAATACTAACTAAAAAACTAAATTTTTTAGTTATCATATAAATATAAAAAAAATTTTGTTTACTGATAACTATTTTCTATCGCTTTTTTTTCTTCAGCGGAAAGCTCATATTCCTCTCCCTTTCCACTTTTAATTTTTTTCGTATAAACCCTTAATCCCTCTTTTGTATAAATAAAATTAATAGTTAATCCATTATTTTTAGCATCAAGAAGAGCTAAAACAAAACTATTTTCTCCGCCGGTTCTTTCAAATGGATTAAAACGGACTAGGCCAATTTTTTGCAAATGAGATTTAGAAATAAGAATTTCTTCTGTTAACTTTTCTTTTATTAAGCTTATTTCTTTTTTAAAATTTTCATCTGTCTCCAATAATTTGTCAAGAATATCATCGATATTTTTCTTTTTGGTTCGGGAAATTAGGTTATAATAATGTTGCCTCAACCTTAGAATAATCACCGTCAAAACTACCAACCAAATTGAAAAAATACCAAAAACCAAATAATTAACCATTACCTAAAATTCTATCGTGTCAAATAAATGCTGTCAATTACATTTGATATGTTTGCTATTTTATTTTTAATGCTTTATATTATTATCGTATGCCAAAAAAAACAAAGAAAGAAAAAATTATTGCTCTTTACCGAAGAAAATTAAAACTTTTAGGAGAAGTTCAAAAAATCTCACCCTCTAACAAAAAATTATCACCGCAACAAAATTTTACAACCAACTCTCAACAAGAAAAAATAGAATTAAATATCGAAGAAAAACGGATGACTAATTTTTTACTAACTGACTTAAAAAAAAGTCTTATTTTAACAGGGGTGATAGTTGCTCTTGAAATTTGCCTTTATTTTGTTAGGATTATTAAATAAATTCGAAAGGGGGTGATAATTATGGCTTCAATGTATTGTGTTAAATGTCGAGAAAAAAAAGAAGTGACTAATCCTGAAAAAGTTACGATGAAAAATGGAAAACCAGCATTAAAAGCAAAATGTCCAGATTGTGGAACAGGAATGTATAAAATAGGAGCAGCCTAAAAGAAACTTTTTAAAAATCTGAAAAACCAAAACTTAAAAAACCATACCTGAGATTTAATTTCAGGGTGGTTTTTTATAATAGCTTGATTTCACTTATTTTTTTACATTAAATCACTACTCAATTACAAAGCAGAGACGATTTTTTAACCAATCATAGATA
>JBKBJJ010000059.1:0-4527 GCA_046293855.1 Microgenomates group bacterium
TTTAATTTAGCTTCCACCCCTGAGGGTTAAACTCTATTCTTAACCTTAAAACAATTTTAGCTTTAAACCCTCAAGCTTGTTTCGCTTCAAACCTTAAGTCTATATCTAACTTCAAACTAATCTTGCCTCAAATAACTAATAACTAATAACGAATAACAAAATTTTCTCTTATTTTATTTCTTAAATAACTTCATAAATGCTTCCTTAGGTATTTTTACTTTTCCCACCATTTTCATCCTCTTTTTTCCCTCTTTTTGCCTTTCAAGAAGCTTTTTCTTTCTCCCAACATCCCCAGTCCCCAAAACTTTTCCTGAGGCAACCAAAACATTTTTTCTTAGAGAAGCGATTCTTGAGGAAGCGATAATTTTCCCTTTATATCTTGCTTGAATTTTAACTTCAAATTGTTGTTTGGGGATTAAATCTTTTAATCTGTTAACCAAAAACAGCGCTCGCTCATAGGCTTTTTCTTCAATAATAATTTCGCTAAATTCATCAATTAAACTTCCATTTAATAAAAGCTCAAGTTTCCCCGCGTTAACTGGTCGATATTCCAAAAATTCCCAATCTAAAGAAGCATAACCTGAGGAAACACTTTTTAACTTATCATAAAAATCGCTAATCATCTCACCCATGGGCATCTCATAAGAAAGCAATAAATCCTCCCCGTCGCCAATATTATTCATGGTAATAAATTTACCTCGATAATTTTCTATTAGTCTCATAACACCTCCAAGATATTGCCTTGGCGTTAATATTGTCAACTTAACATAAGGCTCTAAAAAATTTAGTTTTAAACCCTGATGATTTTCCACCAAATACTCAACTTGAGGCGGGGTTATTATTAGACTTAAATTAAATTCTCTTTCCAATCTCTCAACCACAATATCCGCATGCAATAGTCCCAAAAAACCTACTCGATAACCCGCTCCAAATGCATCACTTTTTATTGGTGAATAAATTAATGAGGAATCATTTAACGATAGCTGATCTAAAGACTTTTTTAAAGTTAAAAAATCATCGGTATCAACGGGAAAAACACTGGCAAAAACCATTGGCTTGACCTTTTTATAACCAGGTAGGGGAGAAGTATTTGATTTTGCCAAAACTAAAGTATCACCCACCCTCACCTGATGAATATCTTTTAACCCGGTGACAATATAACCAATTTCACCTGCCTTAATCGATTCTGAAGGAATTAAATCAGGAGTAAAATAACCTGTCTCAAAAACTTTAAATTCAACATTTGTATGAAAAAATTTCAATAACATTCCTTTTTTAATCTCCCCACCAAAAAACCGCACAAACGCTATCACTCCTTTGTGAGAATCATAGTAAGAGTCAAAAATTAAAGCTTGAATATTTGAAAATTGGGAATTAGGAGAGGGAATTTTAAAAACTACTGCCTCCAGTAGTTCTCTAACCCCCTGACCTGTCTTTGCTGATATTTCATAAATTTCATTTTCCTTAACTCCCAATAAAGTAACTAACTGCTTTTTAGTTTTAGCAATATCAGCTGATGGAAGATCAATCTTATTAACAGCTGGAATGATGACTAAATTTTTATCGATAGCTTTATAAACATTAGCTAAAGTTTGCGCTTGTACCCCTTGGGTGGCATCTACCAAAAGAATTACTCCCTCAACACAAGACAAAGTTCTGTCCACCTCATAAGAAAAATCAACATGTCCCGGAGTATCAATTAAATTTAAAATATACTCAGAAAAATCAGTTTTAAGATTTGAGCTTTGATTTTTGAGATTTCTATATATCATCCTCACCGGCGCTAACTTTATCGTAATCCCTCTCTCTCGCGAAATGGGATTTCTATCTAAAAATTGCTCTTGATGCTTCCCCGGCTCAACCACTCCCGTTATCTCCAAAAACCTATCAGCCAATGTACTTTTTCCATGATCAACATGAGCGATAATAGCAAAATTCCGTATATTTCCCATAGTATCTCCACCCCCGGAGTGAAATAGCTTTACACCTTTAGAAAAACTCTTGACAATTATCTAAAAAACTGTCATAAAATAAATTATTTTATGCCATCTCGAAAAATTCCTCTAGTAAATAATCAATTTTATCACGTCTTTAATAAATCTATTAATAAAGAGCCAATTTTTGTTAATAAACGAAACGCCGAAAGGTTTACTTTTAGTTTAAATTTTTATCGCTACAAAAATCCGCCTATTCGTCTCTCTCATTTTTTTGATTTGGAGGAAGCAAAAAGAAATGAACTTATAAACCTACTTAAATCTCAAAACCAATTAATTGTTGAAATAATTTCTTTTTGTCTAATGCCCAACCACTTTCACCTTCTTCTTAAGCAAAAAATAGAAAATGGAATTACCATTTTTTTAGCTAATATCCAAAACAGTTTTACCCGATATTATAATTTAAAAAACAACCGGACAGGACCGCTCTTCTGTGGACGTTTTAAAGCAGTATTAATCGAAACCGAAGAAGAATTAGTCCATGTTCTTCGCTATATCCACCTTAATCCCTATTCTTCTTTTTTAGTAAAAGATTTTAATCAATTATTAGATTATCCCTGGACATCTTTAAGTGAATATCTAAGCGAAAAAGAAAATATCTGTTCAAAGAAATACATTCTTAATTATTTTAAATACAACACAAGTAAAATAACCAAATTCCACCAAGATCACGCTGATTATCAGCGAAAATTAGAAGTAATAAAAAATTTAATTTTTGAATAATATTTTAAGAATAATATTTTAAATGATACCCGAGGTGTAAACTTATTCCACTCCCGAAGTGGAGTGTAATGTAATTTTATTTTAAACAATATCAGCGAAGTTTTTCTCCAACTTTTTAAAAATTTTTTTGGCTGTCAAAAATAAAACTAAAGATAAAAACAAAGCAACAAGCATACTTGTCCATTTAAAAAATCCCCCTCCCAGTAAAACCTGTCGATAACCATTGATAAAAACCGCCATTGGATTAAGTTGAAAAATCATCCGATATTTTTGAGGGAAAAACTCAACCGCGTAAATCACCGGCGTTAAGTAAAACCATAAGGTAATAACTAAATTAAATAAGTACTGAACATCTCGATAATACAAATTTAAAGCCGCCAAAATTAATCCCAATGAATAAACAAATAAAAATTGAATTAAAAAAATTGGTATAAATAGAAAAATAAAAGCCGTCAACGGCACTTTAAAAAAAAACATCATCGCCAAAAAAATTAAAAAAGACAAAGCAAAATCAAAAGTCTTTGCCAGCATTGTTGACAACACCAAAATCTCCCGCGGAAAATATATTTTTTTGATTAAAGAGGCATCAGAAATAAAAACATTCATTGATGAGGATAAACTGTTAACCATAAAAAGCCAGGGCAGCAACCCAGCATAAATAAATAGGGGATAGGGGACACCTAAATTGGCAATCTTCAAAATCTTGGAAAAAACAAAACTCATAATCACCATCTGAAAAAAAGGGTTTAAAACAATCCAAAAAAATCCCAAAAACGACTGTTTATACCGAGCTTTAATTTCTCGCAAAGTCAACTTTTTAATTAAAGAAAAATATTTTCTCATCTCTTATAATTTCCATTAATTTCTATTAATTTCTATAAGTTTCTAAATATTTTTTAATCCCTTCCTCCACCTCTCCATCCCACTCCACCCTTCCCTCTTTCAACCAAATCACCCGATGGCAAAATTTTTTTATCTGCTCCATTGAATGGGAAACAAGAATTATAGTCACTCCTTTTCTTTTAAACTCCTCCATCCTCTGTAAACATTTTTTCTGAAAAGCGATATCGCCAACGGCCAAAATTTCATCAACCAAAAGAACTTCAGGTTTTGAAAAAACCGCCACGGAAAAAGCCAGTCTCATAAACATCCCCGAGGAATAATATTTAACTGGAGTATAGATAAACTTCATTGGGATTTCCGAAAAAGAAACAATCTCGGAAAATTTTTCCACCAAATATCTCTCATCCATCCCCAGAATTACTCCATTTAAAAAAATATTTTCCTTGCCCGATAACTCCGGATGAAAACCCGCTCCCAGCTCAATCAAAGGGACAACCCGACCGCAAACGTTAACTTCACCTTTTGTGGGATAAGAAACACCAGCAATTAATTTTAAAAAAGTTGACTTACCGGCTCCATTTCTTCCAATCACTCCAACAGTTTCGCCCTTCTTTATCACTATATTGATATTTCTTAAGGCAGTAATCTGTTCGATAGTCTTCTTGCGAGTAAATAAAGCTTGGATAAGTTCTTTTAAAGTTTTCTGATGAAGCAGAGGATAAATCTTGCTGACATTTTTAAACGAAATTACAATATCATTTCCCATTTAATCAATTATATCAGCAAAGATTTAAATGTTAAAACGTCTAATAATAATTTAAAAAAAAATTATTCGATGATAAATGCCTCCTGCCAGTTAAATTGTTTTTTTATATTTTTCAAAATTTTGGCGCCATCTTTTGCCTGAGTTTTGAGGCATTTAATCGCTTTTATTTTCAAATCAACCACATCATATCAACTAAAAAAT
>JBKBJJ010000005.1:0-19269 GCA_046293855.1 Microgenomates group bacterium
AATTCAGCGACCTTTTGTTTGGTCAGCGACAAAGGTAAGAAATTTAATCGATTCTCTTTATAAAGGATATCCTATCGGTTATCTTATTACTTGGCAAAGTCCAAATGTCAAGCTTAAAGATGGTAGTTTATCGCAAGGCAAAATAATTTTAATCGATGGCCAGCAAAGAATAATTGCTTTAAAAACAGCTATATTGGGAGAGGAGATTATTGATAAAAATTATCAGAAGAGAAGAATCAAAATCGCTTTTAATCCAATAATTGAAAAATTTGAGGTTTGTAATCCGGCAATTGAAAAAGATAAGACTTGGATTTCTGATATTTCTCCAATTGTTAAAAATGAAATAGATCTTTTATCTTTTCTTGATGATTACTGCGAAAAAAATCCAAATTTTGATCGCAGTTTACTTCTAAAAATTATCAGCCAACTTCAAGCAATTGATAAAAGACAAGTTGGAATTATAGAGCTATCAGGTGAGCTTGATATTGATATTGTTGCTGAGATTTTTGAACGGATAAATAGCGAAGGAGTGACTCTTTCGCAGGCTGATTTTGTGATGAGTAGAATTGCCGCCAATGAAAAATATCAAGGATCAACTTTAAGGAAAGCCATAGATTATTTTTGTCATTTAGCAAAAGAATCTAGTTTTTATGAGCAAATAAAATCATTTGATAATGAATTTACAAAAAGCGAATATTTTCAAAAAATGGCTTGGTTAAAAAAAGAAATCGATGATCTTTACGACCCAGATTATAAAGATGTGATAAGAACTGTTTTTACTTTTGAATTTAAAAGAGGGAAATTGGCCGATTTAGTTAGCCTCTTGATTGGTAGAAGTTTTGAAACAAAAAGTTATGAAGAAAAAATTATCGAGGAAACATTTACTCGTTTTAAAAACGGTTTTTTTAATTATATTAATGAAACAAATTTTAAAAGATTTATTATGATTTTAAAATCAGCCGGCTTTATTGCCAATTGGATGATTCGTTCAAAAATAACAATAAATTTTACCTATGCTTTGTTTTTGTATTTAAGAGCAAACAATTTCAAAAGTGAAGATATTGAAAGAATTGTTAGAAAATGGTTGGTGATAAGCCTTTTGACGGAAAGATACATTGGTTCATCGGAAACAAGAATAGATCAAGATATAAGATTAATTGAGAGAAAAGGGGTGGTAGAATATTTAAAAGAAATAGAAGAAGGAGAACTTTCTGAATCTTTTTGGAGCAATGTTTTGGTAAGAAAATTAGAATCACCTATAAGCACAATTCCTGCTTTTAATCTATTTTTAGCCGCTCAAGTTAAAGATCAAGATCGAGGTTTTTTATCAACCGATATTAAAGTTTCAAATCTAATTGATATAAAAGGCGATCTTCACCATATTTTCCCCAAAGATTATCTGAAAAAAAACGGTTTTCAAAAAAATCTTTATAATCAAGTGGCTAATTATGTTTATATGCAACAAGAGTTAAATATAAAAATTGGTAATCAATCACCTAAAGAATATATGAGGATAATCAAAAAACAAATTGAAGATAAAAAAACATATCTTTCCAACTATAAAAACATAGTTGATCTTCAAAAAAATCTTGAAGAAAATTGTATCCCAGATTTAATTTTTGAAGGAGACTTTAAAAATTACGAAGAATTTTTATCACAAAGAAGAAGATTAATGGCACAGAGGTTGAAGGAGTATTATTTTGCGCTTTAAAACTTATTTTTAATTAAGAAAGATTCAAGTTTTTACCTTAATCAAAAACCCTTCTCTCTTGACCGTTAATAATTTTCTCAATTTTTTCCTTCAATAAAAAATACTCTTTTGGCGTTGCTCCTCTAAATTCAGGTAAACTTTTTTCCGACGCTCGACATTGGTAGTCATTGCCAAATTGTTCTTTTATTAGCTTAAAAGTCAATCTTTTTTCTCCAGGGACCACATAGCAACTATCTTCTTTCTTTATCGTTTTATACATTCTTTTAAACTCCTCCTTGTAAAAAGTATTAACCGGAAAAAATTTGCCATTTTGATATCTTAAAAAATCAACCATCTCAAACGCGCAACTGCGACAAACATCATAATTGGGATAGAGAGTGGAAATTCTTACATCGCCATTTTTTAAAACTTTAAGATTAGAAAAAGCCCCCTTTTTTATTAAATCAGGCGTTTGATAAAGAACATTTTTAGTTTCTAAATCTAAAATTAGAGCATAATAAAGACTATAACTACCGGCTTGATAAAAAATATTAGAGATTAAATACAAAGTTTTTTCCTTAAAATTAATCGGCTCAATATTTATAACGTTGTAATCCAGTCGGTGAAACAAGTCTTTAAAACCATCCTTATCAATTGTAAAAATTAAGGTATTATCTTCTTGTCCTTTTGGAGGATTTTTGTAGTGAAATTCAATTTTATTTTCTCCAATGTACCACAAAACATTGTTTTGGATATTATTTATTATTTTGCTATCGGTTATATAATAAAATGATTTCTTTGAATTTTTTCTAAAGTAAAATAACCACCCCGACCCTAAAAGAAGAATAAAAAAAGATATAATTATTATTTTTTTCATTATGATATAAAGTATAATACATATTTGCTTGTAAAAGTCTTTTTTGATTTATCGTATAACCTTTTATCAAGTATTATTTTAATGTTTTTATCGCCCAGAGGCGAAATTGTGTACCTCTTAAAGATTTAAATCTATAACCTACAAAAAAATCCACGCCGCCAATTTTAAAAGAAGTTTTAATTGTTATTACTTTCTAAAATATTAATTTTCTACCAGAGTTTATGTGATAGGACCCTGAAAACTTGATATATTTAAAGTGTTTTGTTTTATTTAAATAATAAGACTGAGGGAAGATTCTAATTTAGGGTCTCCCTCTTTTTTTATACTCAAGCAAATATCTTAAACTTCCAAAATCAATATACTTTGATCCAGCAAATTTTTTAATTTCTTTGGCGGTTCTTTTTGGAGAAGAAATAATTATAACTTCTTTACCTTTTTTCGCTACATTGTCCTATCGTTAAACACAGACTTTTTTTATTGAGTTTTAATATTATCTTAATTATATAAAAATACTTCTTGTTGAAAAATAATAAATTATTTTTGCAGATGTTTGCAAAAATTTAAAGTTTTCTTTGGAAAAAGAGGAAAGGAGAGGTAATTTAAAAAAAATCAAATTACTGCTTTTTCTCTTGTTCTCTTAAGGATTTTAAAATATCTCCTATTTTAGCATTGGGACCGAATATTCTCATCAACTCTTCCAATACTCCATGATCAAGTCTAAGACCCCATCTCCCATCCCATTTTTTAGTCATTTCATCAGATACTCTTTCAGCTTGATCTGGAGTAAGAGGAAATGCGCTATTTTTACTTGGTTTGTCGGCTCTTTCAGCAGTTATAGGGTAAATTATACAATATTTTAAAAAAAAGTTGTTAATGTTATTTTGTGAATTATCTTTACTTCTAAAATTTATTTTGTAATTAATTTTTGGTAATTGCACCTGAAATTATCAAAAAAACGATAAAATAAAAAGGTGCAATATAGTTTTAAGTATAGCAAATTAACAAGAAGTAAGATAAACAAACTAATTGATTGTTTCCTTTTAGGACTACCGACATTACAAGTAGCAAAATACACAGGAACTCATCGAAATACCGTCAATAGATTTTTCAAAAGAATAAGAATAAAAATAGCCAATTATTTAAAAAAAGAAGACAAAATCTTTAAGGGCAAAATAGAGCTTGATGAAGCATATTTTGGTGGAAGAAAAAAAGGAGGCCGAGGAAGAGGAAGCAAAAACAAAAGGTTAGTTTTTGGAATTTTAGAAAGAGGCGGTAGAGTAAAAACAATTATTGTTGACAATGTTGAAGCTAAAAATTTAATGAAGAAGATTGTTAAAAATACAGAAAAGGGCTGTGTTTATTACACCGATAAGTTTAAATCATATAACTCACTATCTCGATATGGAAAGCACTTTAAAATTGATCATGCAAAAGAATTTAGAAAAGAAAAACATAACCACATTAACGGAATTGAGGGTTTTTTAAGTTATGCCAAAAAGTTTCTTATTAAGTATAATGGAATATCAAAGAAAAACTTTTATTTATACCTAAAAGAGATTGAATGGAGATTTAATAACAGAAAAAAGCGTGATATTAAGACAAAGTTGTTACAAATTATTAAATCTTAGGTGCAATTACCAATTTTAAATAAGGATATAATTTTATTTATTTTTTGTTTTAAGGTTGATTTTCAATTGTTTTGATGGATAATCTCTCCTACCTCGGTTTCTTTTTATTTTCAAAAACCTTTTAGGCGCAACTATTTTGGTATTTTTAAATTTTTTTAGTATTAAAAGATCTTTATCTTCTGTAATTAAATAATTTGCCTTGCCGGTAAAACAAAGATTTAAAATTTGATTGTCTTTTTTATCGCGACAAATATTTATTTGTGGTGGGGGATTAATCTTTATTGATTTAGTGGTTAATTCGTTAATAATTGCTTCTTTATCATACTGGCTTATGCCGTGTAGATCTAAAAAGTTAACAAGTCTTGCTAAAACTTAAGGGGGAAAGAGGAAGGATAAATTCATTTTTTGCCATTTTTTTTGATTCTGATATTTTTCATAAGATAAAACCACCGCTTGGGGAGTGCTTTAGCGGATAAGAATAATAGGTTGTTTATTGGTAAAAACCCCATCAATAATTTTGCTTAAATTATTTCTTGCGTGAGTAATATTAACTAAATTTAGCATAATGTCAAGAAAATTTTGGCTAATTTTTAACCTGTTAGGTTATTTAGATTTTTAAGACAAGATAAAGAAGGGAGGATTACTTGAAGAAATACGATTGAGTAATCATTCACCAGTCACCTTTTTTATCTCCTCCAAAAATGCCTCCTTGCTCATTGCTCCCACCATCTGATGAACCACCTGGCCATCTTTGAAGATTAAAAAAGTGGGGATGGAGAAAACTGAATATTGAGAGGCTAAGTCTGGGTTTTCATCAACATTTATCTTGATAAATTTAACATTAGTTAACTCTTTTGCCAACTCCTCGATAATTGGTCCAGTCATCTGACACGGCCCACACCAGGGAGCATAAAAATCAACAAAAACCACTCCCTTTGCCTGCAAAACTTCCCTTTGAAATTGATCTTTGTTAATATCCAAAACTGTCATAGGAAAAACAGGTTAATATTAATAAAAAAATTTTTCCCCGTCAAGTGATTTTTTATTCATCCAAAATCTAACTTCTAACAACCAACATTTAACTTTTAATTTTTTCCCTTTTAAAATCATTGATTTAAGTTTTATCGCTTTTCCACATTGTAAAGGGGTCCAACAATTTGGATATTGGCGGGAGCGCGAAGATTAAACCAATCTTTAAACTCTTTACCATCAAAACTAACCAATCCCGCATCACCAGAAAAACTAATTAAAGTGGTTTTTCCGGAGGAAAAATCAGCCGAAACTGAAACATTGGTTATTGTATTAAAAGGGGTTTTTCCGCGAGCGCGAAGCTCTGATTTTACTTTTTCCCCAGTCCAAGTATCGGTGCCAGCAGGATTAGGTTTGTCGGTTTGGTAGAGATGTTCACCAACTGAGGAGTCTGTTTTTGCCAAAAGCAAAACATTGACAATATCGGCCACCTCCTCCGGCTTAAGCCAGGCGGTTTTGTTGTATTCTATCCTTGACCCCCAATCACAGTAAAACCATGGAGACTCTTTATCATAGGCATTGTTTTGTAAATCAGAAAAATTGCCAACGGTGGCGGTTGTATCAATGGCGTGTTTTGTCCATGAGGTAGATGACCAACCAATTTCTGCCGAGGAAAAAACATAACCGCCGTGGGTGGAGGAATACCAAGCTTTAATCGGTTGCCCTCCCTGAACCATCACCCAACCGGCCGTTTCATTAACTGCCTGCTCCCAAGCGCCTCCTTTAGCTTCAGGTTTAAAAACCTGACATCGTTCGGTGGCGCAAATGCTTCGTTGGCCATTGTTAGTATAGGCTAGGGCATAAGAGCGAGCGGCAACTGCTTGCGCTTTTAGAGCCTCAAGAGGCCAGTCGGATGGCACCTCATAAATTCTTTTAACATACTCCTCAATGTTGTAGCTGCCATATCCATCAACATTAATATTTATCCCCCTATCATAGTCTTTTTTTAATTCAAAGTTATCATAATAAGCTCGCAAAATTTCCTCGGCCGATTGTCCAGCTTTTGCTCTTCCATAAGCGCCCCATTGATTCATACCAACACGATTGGGGACTCCGTAGGTAAAAAAAGCAAACTTGGGAGAAAAACCTGGATCGCGACCATTGGTTAAATCACTATCACAGCGGCCTAAACTAGCAGCTGAACGGGGAATATTAAGACTGGCAAGTTTTTGAGCAATCAACTGTTGTTGACGGGCGCTCAGTTGGGCAATTTTCTGCCGGGTTTGGGAAATGTCCTCATTTAAAATCTTTGATTGTTTATCTATTTCGATATTTAAATAGGAAAGTTGGGTTTTTTCTTGCTCTAATTGTCTTTTCTTCTCCTCCAGGTTTTTGATGTATAAAACAATTTTAATAATGGTTTTTCTGTCCTCATCAACTAAAGTTTTTTGATAAAAAAAGTCGCGAAGCGACTGGGGTAAATTGGTTGATAAAAAAACATTAACTAAATTTAGGCTGCTTTTGTTGATATTTTTGTAATAATTTTTTGCCCGCTCGTTTAAAAGATTTTTCTGATAAACCAAAACCTCCTCGCTTTTTTTTATTTCTTTTTCCTTCTCTCCAATTGCCTTTTCCACTTGAGCGAGCTGGTTTTTTATTTGAATAAGTCTTATGTTTAACTCTTGATAGCTTTTTTCTTTATTTTTAAGGTCTTCTTTTAGCTTGTTTATTTGATTAGTAATCTGGTTTAACTCTTCATCAATATTGGCGCTAACTTTAAAAACAAAACCCACAAAAAGAAAAAACAAGATTAAAAAAAGAAAAACTTTCCTCATAGAATAATTATAATTGTTATACTAATTATATGAGGCGATTTATTCTTTTTTTTCTTCTTATTTTTCTTTTTTTTATTCCTTTCACTTCTTTTTCTTTTGGAGAAGAACGCTTCGCCACTTGTGATTTATGTGGTTATTGTCCTCCTAATCCTCCTCCTTCCAGCTGGCAAAAATGCGCTGAATGCTTGTATCCTGAAGTCAGTGATCCTGAAAGCAAGCAAACACTGCGAATTGACCCGGAAACAAATATTCCCCCCACTCCTTATCCGGGTCGACAATATACCATGCTTGGCTGCCTTAAAACCGATCTGGGCAGCTTTCAACAAGAGGGGGCAGCTGTTGGTGTTATTCAAGCACTTTTGCAAATTGTTTTTTCTGTTGTGGGTGGGATTGCTTTTTTATCGCTTATCTACGGCGCCTTTGTTCTTGCCACTTCTCAAAATAATCCGGAAAAAATAAATTATGGTAAACGGATTATATATGGAGCAATTATTGGGTTGATTTTTTCTCTCTCCTCAGTTTTTATTATTAATCTCCTTGCCTCAAGGGTATTAAAAATTCCCGGATTTAGCGAATAAAGTTCTGTTGAAGTTTTTATTTTTATTTTTTCCCCTTGTTTTTTAAATAAAAGCCGGCCGCCATTGAGGAAAACAAAATTGGCAAAAAAATTGTTGGCGAGCCGGTGGCAGGGATGGAAGAGGGAGTTTTTTGATAACGATTATAGGCTTGATTGGTTGAGGAAGAGGGAGGGGAAATTTTAACTGTTGAAATTGGGGTGGGGGTTATTTTTATTGATTGGGTTGGGGTTTGGGTTGGAGTGGCTGATTTAGTCAAAAAAGGAAATTTTCCCCTTAAATTTATTCTACCGCTTATTATCCCAAAAAAAACAATAACAACCACTAGGCCCAAAATAAAGGAAATTACTTTGTTAAAATTATCCATATAAGAAATATTATATCATAAAATAGACCAAAAAGCAAAAACCCCACCAACAATCAACAGGATTTTTAATTATTTAACAAAATTAAGCGATCGCAATAAAATTTTAAAGAACTTTCATTATCCTATATAATTTAACACCTGTTAGGTGTTATAAGTTTACACCTGTTATTATTCCCTTAATTTCAATCACCAATTGATTATATGCTAAAATACTTAAAAATAACCACCAAAACACAATCTTAAAACAAAACCTTAAAGAGTGCAAAATGGATGTAACTTATACAAAGTCTTGATTTTTTTTAAAAAAAGGGTAAAAATAAACTTATGAGTGAAAATCCCCAGGTAATTTTCTCCTGGAAAGCGCCACTTCGACCATATAAAAAAAGGTCGGCTTTAGTCATCCGTTTTTATTTGGCGGTGGCTTTTTTGCTTTCGGCTATTGTTTTTTTCTTTGGTGATAAAATTCTTCTTATTCCTATTTGGACGCTTTTGTTTCTTTTTTATGTCTTTACCATCACCCCTCCACCTGAGGTGGAAAACAAAATCACTAAATTTGGGATTGAGACGGCTGGGGTAACTTTACGTTGGGAGACTCTTTCTCATTTTTATTTTAGTAAAAGATTTGGTTTTTATACCTTAACAATTGTTAGTCATCCGCCATTTTTTTATCATATATATATGGTGGTTCCCAGTGAGGAAATAAAAAAGAAGTTGCTTGAAATTTTATCCGAACATCTTATTTATCAGGAAAAACCACAAAAAACTTTTACTGATAAACTTTCTGATTGGCTTTTAAATTTAATCCCCAATGAGGAAGAAAAAGAAGAGTCCTTTATCCCTCCAACCGCTGTCGCCAAACCGAAGCCGGCAACTCCTTAACCCCAAAAATTCTTCCCCAGCGAAGCACTCCTTCATCAGTTGACACTAAAAAACCTTCAGTCTCCTTTGCTAAAACAATCAAGTCTAAATCTGTCACGCTATCTAAAAACCCAACTCTGGTTGCCTGACGATATCGCTGCCGAAATCTTTTTATCACCTCGCCAATTTTTATTTGAAAATCTTTTTTTCCTATTGGAGAAACACCAATGGTTTCTCTCCAACTCTTTTCCTTTTCTAAAAATAATTTTGTGGTTTGTTCCATTATTAGTCTTCCGGCTTTTTCTATCTCCTCCTCGCCAATATTTAACCCTCGATAACTTCTTTGTCTTACCTCCTCAACAAGCTGATAAAAAACCTGGGCGGGGATGGTTAAACGGCCATAATCAGGAGATTTAATGGTTAAAACTGATAAAAAATCTTTAATGAATTGTTGGTTTTTATTATTGCCTGTTTGCCTATAAGTGGGAAAAAAACTTAAAAACTCAGAAACCGCTGATGGGGGCATTAAAAACTCGCCTCTTTTTTCTTTTTTAATCTTTCTGCCAATAGCGGTAACCTTCTTTATCACCTCCTCACTTTTTTCACCCAATCCCAACCCTGCCTCGATATTAAAAAAAAGATTGGTATCTAAAATATATCTTTCCATAAACTTTAAGTTTTTGATTTTTGATTTACTCTTGTATTCTCACCGGCATGATAATATGGAGAAAATTTGGGTTGTTGTCAGATTTAAAAACTGCCGGAGAGTCTGGTCTTAAAAGTTCAATAATTATTTTTTCTGCGTCAAGATGAGAAAGAAGATCAAGAATAAATTTAAAATTAAAGGCAATTTTTATCTCCTCTCCCTCAACCTGAGCTTCTTGTGAAGTAAAATTACCTGCGTTTTTATCGGTTTTGGGCCTTATCGTTAAGGTGTCTTTTTTTACCTCAAAAATAACAATATTGGAAAACTCTCGAGCAAAGATTGATATTAACTTAATATTGCGCAAAAAATCTTGTCTGTCAACTAATACAGTGGTGTTAACTTGAGAAGGAATTACTTTTTCAAAAGGAGGATATTCTCCCTCAATTAGTCGGGAATATAAATCATGCTCTCCTATCTGAAAATTAATTATTTTTTCCTCTGGTAAATAACTAAAAACAATCTCTTTTTCTCCTTTAATCAACTGAAGTGTTTGTGTTAAAAAGTTTGAGGGAATAATCATTGATGGTAGTTCTTGTTCTTTTTTAAGTTTTAAAAGAGAAAGCCTAAATCCATCGGTGGCCACCATCAACATCTGGTCATCCTCAGCAACAAAGTTGATGCCAGTTAAAACTGGTCTTGTCTCATCGACTGAGGCGGCAAAAAGAATTTTTGGTAGGTTTTCTAAAAATAGTTTTGTCTCTATTTTTTGCGGTTTACTGATCACCTTTGGAGGAAGAGGAAACTCCTCAGATGAAAGAGTGGAAAACTCACCTCTGGTTTTTCCCTGGGTAATATTTACTTGGTTTTTTTCAATTTCCAAGTCGATTTTACCAGCCGGTAAAAAAGAGAGAAACTCGATTATTTTTTTTGGTTCAATAATAAAAACAAACTCACTGTTGTTTTCTATTTTAGTTTTGGTGTGATAATAGGAGTTAAGATTAGTGGCATAAAAGTGAAGATCATTTTTTTCTCCTTTAATATATACTCCTTGGAGCAAGGGAAGGGAGGAAAGTTTTGATGAGGTAAATTTTGAAGCAACAGAGAGTTTTTCTATAAAAATATCTTTAGGAATAGTTAGTTTCGTCATATATATAGTAGTAATAGTTAAGTGTGTATAAGTGTATAAAAAAAGTAAAATATTTTCAAGACAAAAAAAATAAAAATTTTTCTCTGTGGAGGAAAAGTGGATATTATGTTGATGAAAAAAGACTTTGTCTGATATTTGTTACCTCTTGTTTTAGGTTGGGGTTTTTCATCATTAAACCCTCAATTTTTTCAATCGCATGCATTACTGTTGTGTGGTCTTTTCTTTTTAAATAAAAGGCAATTTCCTCAAGCTTCATTTTTAACTCCTTTCTTAAAAGATACATGGTAATTTGGCGGGGAAGAACCAATGACTCTGTTCTTCTTGAACTTTTAAGTTGGGATTGCCTAACATTATAAAAAGAACAAACAACCCGAACCACGTCGTTGGGGGCAATTTTTATTGATTGATTTTTATTTTTTTCAGAAAAAAAAGCCTCAACATCTTCTAAATCAATTTTTTCCTTTTTTCCTAAGGTTTTTGCATAAATTGATATTAAGGTTCCCTCAAGAGCGCGAGAGTCAGTTACCCGTTCGGCAATAATTTTTGCCGCCTCAATGTCAATGGAGATGTTTTTTTCTTTTGCTTTAATCAAAAGGATAGCCGAGCGAAGCTCAAAATCAGGAGGTTGGATATCAATCGTTAACCCACCAGAAAAACGAGATCTTAACCTATCTTCCAGGTTTTTTATCTCAGTTGGTGGTCGATCAGAGGTGAGAATAATTTGCCCTCCTGATGTTAATATGGCATTGAAAGTATGAAAAAACTCCTCTTGAACATGAATTTTTCCAGCGATAAATTGGATATCATCAACAATTAAAAGATGCAATTGCCGATATTTTTTTCGAAAACGGGTGGTTGACTTATCCCTTATTGCCTCAACCAATTCATTAATAAAGTTTTCTCCGGGACAGAAGAGGATCTTTTTTTCTTGGTTTTTTTCAATAATTTTTTTCGCCACCGCCTGAGCAAGATGGGTTTTTCCAACACCAACCCCACCGTAAAGAAAAAGAGGATTATAGGCGGTTCCTAAATTTTCAGCTACTGCCTGAGCGGCGGCGTAGGCAACCTGGTTGGTTGAGGAGACGGCAAAATTCTCAAAACTGTATTTGGGATTCACCCCGCTTTTTAAAAACAGATCTTCTTTTGGCGAAATAAAAGATAAAAGAGGTGGGTCGGGCTTATTTTTTTTCTTCTTAGGGACAACAATAAAATCAATTTTTATTTTTTTGCCCGCATAGTGTTTTAATTCCACCTCAATTTCTAAAGTTTTTTTCTTAAGAAAAGCACATAGGGCGTCACTATCACAACCAACAGTAATTTTATCCTCGGTTAACTCAACTGGTGTTGTTTGTTTTAAGATGGAAAAAATCACCGGCGGTTGGGGATACTTTTTAAAAATATTTGCTAAAAACTGTTGCCAAAAAGATGATAACAGCGCCATAATCTTATAATGTGGATAACTTATCCACAAATAATAAACATTTCCACTAATAAAATCAAGAGGTAAAACTATATCATTTTAATAAACACTAGCGTTAGAAAATCAATTAAAAAAACTTAGATTTTGATTATCTTAACAACCTAAAGCTAAAGATAGAGGGAAAATTTATTAACGATCGTCTCAAAAAATTTCCCCCCCGGGAGAACAGCAGAGTTTTTGATTGTTTATGTTATTATTAAAGATTAACAAAAAGGGGATTGGTTTTTGGGTTGTTGGTTGGTTTTTTTAATTATAACTCGCCCAATTTTTCCTTTCTTTCTGCCTCTTGTTTTATAAGTTTTAAGAAGCGCTCGGTGGAGGAGAGGCGGCGATGGCCAACGATTTTGGCAATATATTCTATTGAGGCGCCGTTTATTAATTGATGGGCGATAAAGGTGTTGCGTAAATCATTAACAGTGGCTTTTTCTATTCCCACCTCCTGAAAACAGCGGGTGATAATTTGTCTTATATTTCTTACCAAAAGCTGATGGCCGGTGCGAGTGATAAAAAGATGATCGTTATCTGTTTTTCCTCGAACAGCAAGGTAATTGTTTATTGCTTTTTTTGCCGCCTTGTTTAAAGGAACATCGCGTTCAGGAGTTTTTCCATAAGCTCTAATATGAAGGTGATTGTCTTTGACATCTGAAACTTGAAGGTTGGCTAGCTCACCAATTTTAATCCCGGTTTGAAGAAGCACTTCCACCAAAGCATAAGTTCGCGGGTCTTCTTTAGCAAAGTCTCTTAAGGCACGGTATTCAAGTTTGCTTAAAATACGCGGAGGCGAGATGGTATATTTTGGGTGGGAAACATCGAGGGAGGGGTTGTGAGTAATTAATCCCTCGTTTTTTAAGAAGCGAAAAAAAGTCCTTATGGAGTTGAGCTTTCGTGAGGCTGACTTTTTTGTGTAGTTGTCGGCAATAAGCTTGTTGACAAAACCCTCAATTTGATCCTTTTTAACCTCACGAACATCTTGAATTTCATTAGCGGTTAAATAGCCAGCAAACTGCTCTAAGTCTTTTTTATAGGCGATAAGGGTAAACTCTGATTTTCCTTGAGATTTTAAATGGTTAATAAATTGCTCAACCAAATGAGGCAAGAGAAAGTTCTCCATAATAACCTATAATATATCATAAAATAAGGATAAACGCAAGGTTAAAACAAAAACTTGTTTTTTTAAAGTTGGTTTGATATATTTTTATATTCTATGGTAAAACCATCAGCAACAGAGCACAATTTGATGGAGACACTTCTTAAAAAGTACAAAACTCCCATCATCAAAAAAGGGAAAGAGGTGACGGCAAAAATTGTTTCTATTTCTAAAAAAGGAGCTCTTTTTGATATTGGAGGAAAAGCACCGGCAGTTCTTGGCAATTTAGAACTATCTCAAATTACCACCTACTTACCATATCTTAAAGTTGGTGATGAAGTAAAAGTAAAAATAATCTCCGAGGAGTCAAGGATGGGTTTTCCAGTGGTTTCATTGCAAAAGTTTTTTGAAAAAGGTAAATGGGAGATATTGGAGAAGAAAAGAGAAAATGAAGAGGAAATTGAGGTTGTTTGTGGTGAATATGGGAAAGGAGGGGTTTTTGTCGATTTTATGGGAATAAGAGGGGTAATTCCTAAAATTCAACTAATAGAGCCCTATTTTTCCCATCCGGAAAAATTAGAAGGCCAGAAAATTAAAGTAAAAATATTGGAGGTAAATCAAGCAAAAAATCGTTTAGTTGTTTCCCAAAAAGCCGCTGCTTTTAAAATCTCGCAAAAACAATTAAAGAAAAAATTTGCTGAGATTAATGAGGGAAAAGTTTATCAGGCAAAAGTGATAAGCGTTTCTGAATTTGGAATTTTTTGTGAGGTTGAGGGGGTTGAGGGTTTGGTTCACATTTCCGAAATTTCCTGGGAGAAAGTAAGTGATCCAAAGGCTTTTGTTAAGCCAGGTGAAACAATTTCCGTGATGGTGGTGGAAAAAAACAATGAGGATTTAAAACTTAATCTTTCTTTAAAACGGTTAACCACTGATCCTTGGGAAAAAATAGAAGACAAATATCCCAAAGATCAAGAAATAGAAGGAGAGGTTGTTCGCAGGGAAAAATATGGCTTTTTTGTCAGGTTTGAGCCGGGAGTGGAAGGATTAATTCATATCAGTAAGCTGACTGGAGAAGAAGAGATAAAAATTGGCCAAAAGATTAAAGTTTTTATTGAAAAAATAAACAAAAAAAATCGACGGATGAGTTTGATTTTAGCAAAAAAGGAAAAACCAGTGATGTATCGATAGTTATTCAATTAATTTTCTTTCTTCCTGCGAGGCCACCACCTTAAAACCAACATGAGAATGCCCAGCAAAAAAAAGACCCTCACCAACACCAGCAGAAAGTAAAAAGTGTTTTTCTCCACCGGTTAAATAAAAAGTTTGGCTAATTTTTTCCACTGCTGCCGTTGATTGTTTTAAAATAATCTGAAGCGAGGAGTTGGTTATAATCGCCTTTCCTTCATCAGTTGATAAAAAATCTTCAACATCTTGGGTAATAGTTGTTAAACCTAAAAGATATTTACGGGCTCTTTTGGCAAAAGAGTGAAGATAAGCCCCAGAGTCCTTTTGTTTGATTAAGTACCAAGCTTCATCAACCACCAATATCCTTTTTTTTCGCTCTTTGCGGATTCGATTCCAAACATAGTCTAAGATGATATACATCGCCACCGGTCGCAAATTTTCCTCAAGATCGCGAATACCAAAAACCGTGAAAGGATTTTTAATGTCAAAATTTGATTGCTGGTTAAAAATGCCAGCGGCCGAGCCGGAGACAAATTTTTCCAGCCGATCAGCTAACTCTTTTGCCTCAGGTGTTTCCATTCCTAAAAAAATTTTATAAAGATCCTCAAGCAAAGGAGGCTCGTTTTTGAAGGTTTCTGGATCTTGGGTGATGCCTTTTTCTTTATAAGTTAAAACTAAAGCTCTATCCAAAAGAGCATCTTGGGAGGGAGTTAATTCACCCATTATCACCCGCATTAGAGAGTGAAGATCAAGGATTTTGTTAGAAAGTTCATCAGGGGCAGCCTCGGTTGTTGATAAATCAAAAGGATTAATTTTATATTGAGAAGCGGTTGAAAAAACCACAAATTCACCACCCACTGAGGAGGCTAATTTCTGATACTCATTTTCCGGATCAATGATAATTACATCAACCCCCATCATTAAAAGTCGCAAAGACTCAAGCTTAACGAGAAAACTTTTTCCCCCGCCTGATTTTCCCAAAATAACGCTGTTGGCATTTTCCAGAGTAAATCGGTCAAAAATAATAAGGGAGCCGTCGTGTTCATTTATCCCATATAAAATTCCCTCGTTGCGGGTTAAAGAGGCGGTGGCAAAAGGAAAGGTAGTGGCGAGGGAGGTAGTGTCCATATTGCGCCAGACCTCAAGTTTATCGTAAAACATAGGAAGAGTTGATTTAAATCCTTCCTCCATCTGTAATGTTGCTTGGCGGGCGATGATTAAAAGAGATGATAAAACCGATTCAACCTCTTTGGTAATTTGATTAAGCTCCTCTAAAGTGTCAGCTGGAATAGTAATATACAACCCAAACTGAAAAAACCGCTCAGCCCCTTTTGCTAGTTCAGCCTGCAAGGCTAAAGCATCATCTAAGGCCACCTGGACCGAGGGATCAACCACTTTTCCCGCCTTAATGTCATTCTCAATTGTCGCCTCCATTTCAGCAATTTTTCTTTTTAACTCTTCCAATATTCCTTTGGATTCGGTTGGATAAATATACATTGAGATATAAAGAGGATGATCAAAAGTAATTAAAGAATAAAGCCAATTGGCAGAAACATAACGAGGGTATCCAACAACATATAAAGTCCGATAGTATTTTTCATCGATTTTTAAATGGTTAAAATCAACCTCAATAAAGGAGGGAGCAATGATATCTTTTATTGAAAAAGAGCCCTTAGCCAAAAAATCGGCAACAACTGGTCCATTGACGGCAGAGGAAGATGGAGGAGTAGGGGGCTGTTTTTTAGGGAAAAGATTAAACATAATATAAAATTTAGAGTTTTTTTTATCCAGTGGTTAAAATCACATCGGTATAACTTTCAACTGGTGCCAATTTCCTTCCCGTGGTTGATGGGTTATAAAGGTTGTAAAATAACTCCACCAACGCTTGTTTTTCAAGAACTGTCCCCCCCAGGCCAATTCTTGATAAAAGCCGCAAAAGATGATCACGTTTTGGGTAAAGAGAGGTTTTTGCTCTGGCAATAATATACTCTTTTTGAAGTGAGGTGGTGCTTACTCCAGATAAACCAAGCTCCAAAGGAGAAAAAGGTATGACAAAGAAAAAACGTTTTTCCAAAACCGTATTTTTTTTAACGATATTTTTAATAAACTCTCGATAACTTAAAAGACGATTTTTTATTAATTCTTGACTTTGTTTGCCAATTTTTTCCTCTAAATAATCAAGATAAGAGGAGATATCCATTTTTTTAGATAAAATAAGCACCTGCACCGGAAAGGAGAGTGAGTTTAACAGTTGAGCATAGGCATAAATCATTGAAGATTGTTCCTCTGAGGAAAGCAGCCAAAAATTCACTGCCGAAACCTCGATCACCACTGCCGCCGAGCGATCTTTTAACAATATTATATCATCTTTAATCTCCTCAATTTCAACAAAATTTTGGGTGGTTGATTTAATGGGAGCAATTGGTTTTTGGACGGCCATAAGTGAAAAACCTAAACAAATTCTAATGATTAAAAATTCAAAATCCAAAACATCCTTGTTTAAAACTTAGAGTTTATAATTTTTATAATAATTCTTTTGAAAAAAATTCCCACGGTTTAGGATTGGTATTTTCAATCTTTATTTTCATTGTATCAAAAAGATAGGTGTTTTTTGGGTCTTTAATCTCAAAAATATATTCGCCTGCAGGTAGAGGATTAAAGGTAGCAAAAACACCGTGGGGATTGGTTTTTAGTAGGCGCAAAACTTCTCCTTTTTCATCTTTAACATAGATTAAAATTCCCGGCAGAGGGATGAGTTTGTGATTTTTAATCACACCAGAGAAAAAAGGAATTTTTGCTTTTGGTTGGGGTGGGGGAGAGGAGGAGGAGAGTTGGTTGTTAGCCTTATTTTTAAAAGCTGCGGTTTCCCGATGAGATTTTAATTTTAATGGTTGCTGAAGAAGTTGATTAATCGTTTGTTTTTTTTGATTAACAGCTGAAGTAGAGGAGGATTTACTTAAATATTTATTTAAAAGTTCCTGGGAGGTGATGTGACTGACAACCCGGTGAGGATCAGCTTCAAAGACTAAATTTTTTAAAAAATATATCGGTGGATTTTGTTTGCGATAGAAATATTGGGTGGGGGAGGTGAGTCGCTTATAAAGATTTTTAATCCAAACATCAAGCGGTCTATCATTAATTGGTAAAAAAGCCAAGGCGGCGCCAATTGAACCAACGCCGACAGCTAAAATAATATTTAAAAGGGGAATGGGGAAAAGATAATAAACAATTATCCCCAAAGGAATAAAGATTACCAAATAAATAAACTGTTTAAGGGTTAAAAACCCAATCAGTTTAAACTCAAAAGTGGTAATCTGGCGAGGGACGGGATGCTGGTCCATATTTTAAGTATAGCAAGAAAAATTACTCAACATTTAAAGTCTTTCTATTAATGATGCTTTTTAAATAAAAACACACAAAAATTTTTTTAAAGTGATATTTTAGAGCGTCTGATTAAACTAATTTTTATTTAATCATTTATTGCGATCGCAATCAAAAATTAAATAAATTTTTTTATATGTTTTGTTGTTGGAGTATTTTTTTTATCTCCTCATCTTCCACTTGGGGAAAATGGTGATAAAACTGAGAAACAGAGGATAAAAATGGGTCTTTATGAAGGATAAACACTTTATCAAAACCCTTTTCCTCAAAATCAGCTGGAGCCACAGGCACCGCTAAAAAAATTTTTTTTGGCTTTTTGCTTTTAAGAAAAAGAAGAGCGGCTTTAACTGATGAACCAGTGGCAATGCCATCATCAACGAGAATAATATAACTATTCTTTAATTTATTAAAATTCTCCTCATTAAGAGAAAAGCGCATCTTATAGCTTTCAAATTTTTGCCGAGCCATTTCAATCTGTTTTTTGATTGAGGCTTTATCAAGCCTTAAAAGGGAGACAATACCGGGATCAAGAAAGGTGATATCGAAAGATAAAGCACCAATAGCAAATTCAGGATTGGTTGGTGACGGGATTTTTGCCACTGCCAGCGGCAGGTGCTCAATTTTAAGTTTTTTAGCGATAATATCACCAACAATAATTCCTCCTCTTAGTAAGGAGACAGTGACTACCCTACCCCAACATAGACGTCGTTTAATGTATAAGTCGTTTTTGAGAATTTCCGCAAGTTTTTCTCCCGCCTCAACCCGGTCTTTAAAAATCATTAATTATATTTTATAATAATTAAGATTTTCGCGGATTGATAATTGCGGATTGACGCGGGGAAAGGGCCCGTAGTTTAGTTGGCTAAAACATCTGGCTGGCAGTCAGAAGAGCAGGGGTTCGAGTCCCCTCGGGTCCACAAAAAAAATTAAATTTTAAATCTAAAACCTCAAAAATATCAAATCATTTTTAAACTTTTCCCCAGTTTAATTTTTTAACTTGTTTATAAAATCAACCTACTAGCCTAAAAAATGCTTATTTGTTGAAGATTTATTTTTTTTGGATTGGTGGGGCGGGATTGTTATTAAAGTTTAAACAACTTGAAAGGTTAATTTGGTTAAATCGACAAAAGAAACCTCTTTAAAATCTGATAATATTTTTCAAGACTTTTGATCTCAACCCACTCATCATCCCCATGAAGATTTCCTCCAATTGGTCCAAAAGTTACTCCCTCGCAGCCAACCTGATTAAAGTGACGGATATCTGAGCCGCCGTGTTTAACGATAGTTTTTGCTTTTTTACCGGTGATTTTTTCTACCGACTGTTTAAGTTTTAACACAAAAGGATTTTTTTGATCGGTAAATTGCGGTGGTTCAAAAAGCAAAACTTCCCTTTCTCCCAAATTGCCAACAATTTTTTTAATCTTTTTTTCCAAAAGTTTTTTTCCTTTTTCAAAAGGCAAATTTTTCATCTCCTCAGGAATATAGCGGATATCAAAAGAGATTGTTGCTTCATCAGGGACTTTATTGAATGTTTGATTTGGGGT
>JBKBJJ010000060.1:0-4449 GCA_046293855.1 Microgenomates group bacterium
ACCACCACCTTGGCATCTTTAATATTAAGTTTTGGAATAGAAAGGGTGTATTCTTTTAGTAAAATTTTAGGTTGAACCGCGCCGACATTCACGCCGGGAAACCAGAGATTGACTTGGGTAAAATCTCGCAGATTATTAGAAAAAATATTAAACGTCCCCAAAACTGAACTTACCGCTTCAAGCGATGAATTCTTCTCTGATCTTGGCAAAGGAGATATTGAAGATTTTTCAATAAATAATTTAGAATAAATCTCAAAGGAAATTATTGGGTAGAATGACCAAAACATTAAAATAGCCCCGATAATTAAAGAAATATAAGATAAATAATTAATTGTCTTTCTTCTGACAGAATTAATTTCTTTGACATAGAAATAAAGCGCCATAGATCTTAAAGATTAGAAATTATTAAAGTAATATTATCAGAGATAAAGGGAAGATATTCTTTCATTATTGGTAGTGAATTTTTAATATTTGCCTCATATCCCTCAACTTTAAATTTTTGTTGTAAAAGATTATTAAGAACACTTCTATTTTTTCCAACCACCTGTTTTAACACCTTCTCTTTTGATATCTTTTTAACAGCTTTAGTTTTTAATGATAGATCTAAAATCAACTGTTGATCTTTTTTCTTTACTGAATTAGTTTTATAATTTATATTTTCCTTGTTGCTTAAGACAAATCCTGATGGTATTTGGGAGGCAATATTGCCAGTAATTTTAGCCAATAGCTGATCTTTTTGATAGTAATAATAAGTAGTTTCGGCTTTTGCTTTTAAAGTAACTGAGGTTGCCTCCTCGCCAACTTCTCCACTTAAAATTTCCTCTTTCAAATTAACAATCGAAAACTCAGAAACTGGTATTTCATTACCAGAGCTTGTAGGGGTAAATTTGATAGTTTTTTTTGCTTTTTCAACAACTCTCCTTTTTAAATCTTCGATGTCTTTTTGGGCTATTGTTTGAATTTCTTTTTTTGAACCGCCAGTAAAATCAACCGTTGATTGGGCGTAAGAAGTATCATCAATATTAAATCTTTTACCTTTGGAAAGATTGTATTCACTTCCAATTGCCACTGCCGTTACTTTAACTTTAGCTATACCAGGTGTGGTGGCGCCTGAAGCGGAGGCCACCTTTACGTCATCATCAAAAATAAATCTTAAACCATCAAATTCAATCTCTGTTCCTTTTTTAAATAATTTCTCTTTATTAAGGTTAGTATTGTAAATTGTTACTTCACCTCTGGCTTTATCCCCTACCTCTCTTCTCCCTGAGGTGGCTTTTGATTCGGTAAACTCTCCAGAAATTGTGGCAATTTTGTAGGGAAGTTCAAGAGTGAGTGATTTTTCAATAACTTGCGAAGGAAGGTAAAGGATTAAAGTAGCCTTGTGAAAAAAAACTTCATTGATAGTTAATCCCAAGAATATAAATAAAAAACCAATTACCATTAGTAAGTTTGGTGAGAATCCTATTTTCGGCAAAGTCATCATCTTCATCCTTTCCCATATTTTAAAAAGAAAAATAGGCGGCTTAAATGAAGAAGATGATGCTAGATTAGTTTTCTCTTCAGCAATATCGCCGCCAATAATAAAACCCAGGACTTCTTTCTTTTCTTTCTTTTTTTTAGTGGCAGCCGTACCACTTATGTACGTTTTCTCTTTTTCAAATATATAAACAATTGCTTTGATTATTTCCTCTTCATTTAATATTTCCACCTTTGGCAATTGGACAAAATAATCTTCACTCCAACGATGGGTTAAAATTTTTGTCGATGCATTATCTAAATCTTTTGAGTCATAAAGAATAATCCGAGATGGTAATAAAAATTTTCCCTTCAATTCTGAAAAACCCGCGGTTAAATCTTCAATCAAATTTTTGCTCCTTACTAACGTTTTCTTATATGAAAGTTTACCACCTTTATAAACAAAGATTGATAATTTATAAACATCCAATTCCACCAAAATCGCTGTAAGAGAGACCTGTTCTTTTTCGCTTAAATATGAATAAAGGGCTTCATAACACTCAACATAACCTAAGGGTGAAAGTTCTAAATTTTTTACAAGTTCTTTAATTTTGCTAAGATAATTTTTTTTAATTTCTCTACCCTCCTCATTAAGTAAATGTGAATAAATAAAAAAAATTACTTTGTTAACCGTTATATTCAAACTGTTTTCCAGCTTAAAAAGAATTTCATCTACATCCTCAGTTAAATTTTCCCATCCGTTAGAATAAACGAATTTTTCTTTTTCTAGTAGTTCTATTTTTTCGTTTTTCAGGGCAAGAATTAATGCCATTCCCTCTTTTTCTTTAAGAATCATTCCTAAATACAAATCTTCTAGGGGGTTTTTTTTATTTAAAAAATCTAATATCATACAATTATTCTAGCCTAAACTTAGTAAACACCTGATCAACACCTTGTTTTGCTGTCTTTAAAGCCTCATTATAGGAAACTCCTTGGGTGGTGGCATTGATTGCATCTTCAATATATTTTATTATCTCATCATTTAATCCATTATCATATGTGCGGCTGACAAGAGGAAAAGATACATAATAATCTGCTTGTTTAATTACCGGCCCCACATAAGGATTTTGAGATAAAAGAGGAGCTAAATCAACTCTTGAATATGGTTCACCAAATAATCTTAATTTGCTTTGAATTTCATAAAGCTTAGTTAAATTATCCTTCTCAACCAAAAAACGCAAAAATTTCCACGCCTCAATTTGATTGCGACTAAATCGAGAAACTCCTTCCACCCAGTAATTAGCAAGAGACACCGGCGGTAAGCCAGGAATCGTTGGTACCGGAGCAATTTTTAAATTGATATCAGGGTTGGCAGTTTTTATAACAATTGCCTGCCAAGAAGGAGCAATAATCATCGCCACTTTCTCCTGGACAAAGGCGAGAGTAGATTGGGGCATATTTTCATCCCAAAAAGAGTTTGGAGGTTCGGCAAATTTTCGATAACTTTCAAGAGCTCCTGCTGCTTCTGGTTGATCTAACTTGCTAATCTCTCCACTATTTTGGGCTAACATTAATCCGAAAATATCAGAAAAATGATCAATATTGCCAGTGGTACCAATGGCGATGCCGGCCGTTATTATTTGTCCGCTTTTATTTTTAACCGTCAGCTTAGCGACAGTGTCAGTTAATTCATCCCAGGTTGTTGGAGGTGAAATAATCCCTGCTTTTTTAAAAAGAGAGTCATTGTAGATTAAAACTAATCCATCAATTTCCAAAGGTAATCCGTAATAGTAATTGCCTATTTTTAAATCTTTTTGGTGGATTTTATAGAAGGTTTTTTCAAACTCGCTATTACTCATAATATTACTAGGCAACGGAGCGGCAATCTCTTTTATTTCCGGTAACCAAGTATTGTGAAAACGAAAAATATCAGGACCTTGACCATTTTTGCTTCTGGCGATTAATTTTTCTCGGTAATTGTGAGGATCCATCTTTTGATAAACAACAGTAACATGAGGATTATTCTTGTGGTATTGTTCAATCAAAGGTTCAAAAACTTGAGAATCCTCCCAAAGACCCCAGTAGGTAAGAGAAACTTTTTTAGCTGAAGGCTTCCCACCAAAAATAAGTTTTAAGATAACCAATAAAAAAATAAAAAATACGGTGACAACACCGGCGATAATAAAATACTTTTGTTTATTTTCCTCATAAACAGGCGGAGGAAAATCAGTGGCTGGGGGCGAAGAGGAAGAGGCTATTTCCTCAGAAAATGGCGATTCAACTTCCGGGGATACCTCCTCAACCGGGATACTTTCAAAAATAGGATTTTGCCGTTGATTTTCTCCTTCAATTTTTTTATTATCATCCATAATATTTATGATAGCAAATATTAATAGAATCATCATATTTTTTCTATTTTCAACTATCGCTTTCGCCATCGGTTGGACCATCAACAAAACCGCCAAAGAATTAACTAATAAGGTTTATCCTAATGTTTATATTGATCACATCTCATTTGGCTATAAAACCCAAAAAGAGATTATTGATTTTTTTCAAGAAAAAAATAAGAAATTAAAATCAGTAAAAATTTTTGTTTTTTTTCAAAATCAACCAATCGCCACTTTTTCTGGAGAAACACTTAATCTTGCTTATAATGGGGAAACCACTGCCACCCGTGCTTATCTTATTGGTAGGTCCCCCCATTTTTTGTCAAGAATTTATCAGCAAATGGCAAGTTTTTTTCGATGGCAACGATTTGAATTTGAAAGCCAGATAGAATATGACAAAAATCTTATTGAAGAATTTATCAATCAAATTGAAGAAAAATACAACAAACCGGCAAAAAATGCTCTTTTTACTTTCTCTCAAGGTCGAGTCACCGCTTTTAGAAAAGAAGAAAAAGGATTGGAAATTTTATCCAAACAATTTAAAGAAAATTTTGACAAAACAATTCAAGATTTGAAAAATAAAACCGAAAACAAAAGAATAATCTTA
>JBKBJJ010000061.1:0-4392 GCA_046293855.1 Microgenomates group bacterium
GCATCATTTTTACCAATAAAAGGAGAGTAATAGCTTGGTTGCTGAGGTAATCCTGCCAATATTGCCGCCTCGGCTAAAGTTAACTCACTTACTTTTTTACCAAAATACCCCATTGCCGCTGTCCCCACGCCCCAAAAACTACCACCATAAGGAGCTTCATTTAAATACATTTCCAAAATTTGATCTTTACTATATCTTCGCTCAACCTCAAAAGCAAGAATCATTTCCTTAATCTTGCGAGAAAGAGTCCGGCGAGAATCAAGCAAAACATTTTTAATCAATTGCTGGGTAATGGTGGAACCACCCTCAAGTCGTCTTTTAAGGATAATATTAACAAAAGCTCGAAGAATTCCCAATTCAGAGATTCCCTTATGACGATAAAAATTTTTGTCTTCAATGGCAATAGTTGCTTTTTTTAGAGAATCAGGAATTTCATTAAAGGTAACGGGAACACGATTTTTATCTTTATATATTTCATAAAGTATTTTTCCGTCTCTGTCTAAAAAAACTGTTGAATAAGAAGAAGCAATTGATAATTTACCAGGGGAGGGAAGATCTTTAGCATACCAGGCAAAAATAATAAAAGAAAAAATAAATCCCAAAAGAATTACCCCGGTGGCAAAAATTAGTCCATAAGCAACTAATCGCTGTTTTAAATACTTTTGACGAAAATGATATCGTGGGGATAAATAGGCCATATATAAATAATAATGAATAAAGAATAAAGAATAAAGAGGAATTATGTTAAAATAAAAAACAATGAGAATATTAGGTAAAAAATTAAAAAAAGAGGCTTTTTTTAAGATAATCATTATTATATCTTCCCTTATCTTAATTTTTTCATCTTTGGCACCATTGCTATTTTTAAGATAATATCAAATATCAAAAATTAAATATCAAAAATACATATTAAAAATTAAATAGATTTTGAGTTTCCCGGTTTCATTTTTTCCGCCAGATGGCGAATTGTATTTTAATTTTTTTTAAGATTTATGCTTCCTGCCACTTCGATTGAAAATTTGCCCGCCACCAGTCCTGTTACTATCCGTCGCCTAAAATCATTAGGCATAAAAACCTATTGGGACCTTCTTAATTTTTTTCCCTTCCGCTATGAAGATTACTCACTTATCTCACCCGTTGAAAAACTTCAAGAAGGTGAGGTGGTTACCGTCACCGGGACAATTATCAAAGGAGAAAATTTAGTGGTAAGAAAAGGTTTAATAATTCAAAAGTTCCTTATTGAAGATAAAACTGGCCAACTGGAATTAAACTGGTATAACCAGCCGTATCTTTTGCAATTATTAAAACCAAAACTAACTGTTTCGGTGGCGGGAGAAATAAAACGGTTTGGCCAAAAATTGGTGATGGATCCAATTGAATATGAACTAGGAAAAAGTCAGATCCATACAGGCCGCATTATTCCTGTTTATCCTGAAAAAAAGGGACTGTCTTCGCGGACAATAAGGGAAAAGGTATTTTACATACTGACTCATCCAAACAACAACCGGACTAAAAATGAGACATGGCAGATAAACAAGAATATAAATAAAAATGGAAAGACATGCCATGGTATGTCTCTAAAGGAAATTTTTCCTCCGGAAATTATCTCTTACAATAATTTAATTGACCAATTTTCCGCTTACCAAAATATTCATTTTCCCAAAAGCAGACAATTAGCAAAAAAGGCGCGAGAAAGATTAGCTTTTGATGAATTATTTTTTCTTCAGCTAAATGCTGCCTTAATTAAACGGGAGTGGGAGAAGGAAACTGTTGGTCATCAATTCAAACTAAATCCAGATCATGCCAAGGCTTTGCAACAGTTTATTAATAATCTTCCTTTTCAGTTAACCAACTCCCAAAAAAAAGTTTGGGGGGAGATTCTTTCTGATCTTCAACAACAAAAACCAATGAACCGCCTTTTGCAGGGCGATGTCGGCAGTGGGAAAACAGTCGTTGCTGCTTTAGCGTGTTATTTGGCTTATTTAAATGGCTTTCAATCCCTTTTAATGGCACCCACTGAAATTTTGGCTTTCCAACATTATCACACCATCACCAATCTTTTCAAAAATTATCCTGTCAAAATAGCAATTCATACCGGATCAAAAAAAATATCGAATATCGAATATCAAATATCAAATATCGATATCATTATCGGCACTCATGCTCTTATCCAAAAAAAAATTTCTTTTGAAAGAGTCGGTTTGGTTATTATTGATGAACAGCACCGCTTTGGCGTTGCTCAGCGAGCGATGTTAAAGGAAAAAGGAATAAATCCCCATCTTCTAACCATGACTGCCACTCCTATTCCACGAACCGTCGCTTTAACTTTATACGGACAGTTAGATATAAGTGTGATTGAGGAAATGCCCAAAGGTCGACTGCCAGTGAAAACCTTTATTGTTCCAAAATCAAAAAGAGCTAATTGTTACCAATGGATTAAATCGCAAATTATCAGCAACCAAGCCCAAGTTTTTATTATCTGCCCATTAATTGAAGAATCGAATGTTGAAACAATGAAATCCATTAAAGCGGCAAAAAAGGAGTTTATTTTTTTGAAAGAAAAGATATTCCCTGAATTTTCCTTAGGATTAATCCATGGAAAAATGAAAGCCAAAGAAAAAGAAAAAATTATGAAAGATTTCAAAGACAAAAAATATCAAATCTTAGTCGCCACCCCGGTGGTTGAGGTTGGCATTGATGTGGAATCAGCAACGATAATGATAATTGAGGCGGCTGAACGTTTTGGTTTAGCTCAACTTCATCAATTGCGAGGAAGGGTTGGTCGAGGAGATAAACAAGCCTATTGTTTCCTTTTTTCAACTGTTGATAACTCTGAAGCCATTGAAAGATTAAAATTATTTAGTAAAATCCGCGATGGTAATCTATTAGCAGAAAAAGATCTTCAAATTAGAGGACCCGGAAATGTCTACGGCACCCAACAACATGGAATAATCCAATTAAAAATCGCCACCCTCAGCGATTTTTCCTTGATTGAGAAAACAAAAAATGCGGTTAAGTATTTTATCAGTAAATACGACATCAAAAATTTTAAAGTTACAGAGGAAAGATTAAGAGAATATAAAATAGATCAAATAGCAAAAGATTAAGTTAGAATTTATTTAAAAGAGCTTGTCAGGTTATAAATTGGCGTAATCACCGACATTACCAAAAATCCCACCCCCAATCCCAAAAATGCAAGAATCGCCGGCTCAATTAAAGTGGTCATCGCTTTAATGGCCAACTCCGATTCCATTTCAAAGTATTTTGAAAGCCTCATTAAAGTATCATCTAGATGACCAGTTTGTTCCCCAACTTGAGTCATCTGAACTAAAATTGGGGGAAAAATCCCTTCCTCCTCCATTGCCCCTCCTAAAGTTTGCCCCTTTTCCACCTTTTTATTAATTTTTTTGAAAGAATTTTGAAATATAACATTATCAGTTGTTTCTATCACGATATTTAAAGCTTCCAAAATTGACACCCCGCTTCCCAGAAGTATAGCTAAGGTTCTTGTTGTATCAACCAAAGCTGATATGCGAATAACATTGTTAATTACAGGAATTTTCAAAACTAAAGAATCAAACATATACTTTCCTGACTTTGTCTTTAAATATTTTTTTAAAAGATAAACCCCAGCAAAGACTAAGCCGATGATAATAGGCCAAAAACGAGTAGTCACTGAAGAGATGGCAATTAAAATCTGAGTGGTAAAAGGTAATTGGATATTAAATTCTTTATATAGATTGAGAAGTTTTGGAATGACAAAAGTAACCATGATAAACATTACTGCGATCATGGCAATGACAACAATTGTGGGATAAATTAACGCTCCTTTTAATTTACCTTTAAATTCTCGTTCTTTTTCCAAATTGTCGGAAAGCTTAAGAAGAATTTCTCCCAATTTTCCTGAAGCCTCTCCTGATTTAACTAAAGAAATATAAAGATTGGGAAAAAGTTGGGGATATTTTTTTAAAGCGAAAGAAAATGAATTACCTGCCTTAATTTCATTATCAATGTCTTCAATAACTTTTCGAAACGGCAATTTTTTAGTTTGCTTTTTAAGGATTTCCAAAGAATCAATTAAAGTTAAACCAGCATTGATCATAATTGCCACCTGACGGGTAAAGTCAACTATGTCACTGAAAGTAACTCGATTGAAGATCTGACCTAATAAACTTATTTCTTCCGTTTTTACCGGTTTTACCCAGACAGGAAAATAACCACTATTTCTTAAGTAATCAATCACCGACTTAATATTATCAGCCTCTATTGTTTTAATAATAATTTTCTCGCCTTTGAGAGCTTTATATTTAAATAGCATAAATTGATCTAACTATTTACTTAATAAACTTTTCCAACTCTTTCGGCCTTATTGCATAGGAAAAAGCAGTCTCT
>JBKBJJ010000062.1:0-4303 GCA_046293855.1 Microgenomates group bacterium
GTTTTCCTGATTTAGCAATGAAAGCTTTAACTAATATTGACCTTGTTGAAAAAAGTAAAAATTTAGCTCAGGAATTTTTTAATCAAAATCCAAGTTTTTCTCAATTTTCTTCTCTAAAAAAAGAAGTTTTAAAAAGTCTAATAACGAATAAAAAAAGATAATTTTTTGTTCTTTTTTAAAAGAAAATAAAAAGTTATCTAGACAAAATCTATTATTTATATGTCTTTGATACTAATTTTTACGGAATTATATAAGAATAGTTTTTTTAAAGATAGTTATTTTAAAGAACGTATTTTTTTATATTATCTCCTCTTTTCTTTTTCTGACAAAGCTGATCCATTCCTCAACCACCTCAAAAACAAATTTAAAGGGAGCTTCAATGAGAAAATCAAAGATAAAAATAAAAAAATTTAATTTAGCAATTTCTTGACTAAAAAACTTGCCTAAAGATAAAATCGGCATAAAGAAAAAATCAATAAAGGGAGTGAAAACACTCTCTTTTTCCTCCAGTCGCAATTCTTTAACGATTTGTCTGATTCGATAGGAAAAAAAAGTAACGACGCTGATAAAAAAGATAAATATTACTTGACTAATAAGATTAAAATTAAGGAGAGTTAATACTTCATAAATTAAGCTTAAAGTGATGAGAAAAGTCAGTGAGTAAAATACGGTAAAGCCAAAAATTAAAAGTGGTCGTTTAACTGGCGGTTTTTTTGGCATATATGCCACTTGGGTTTCAAAGCGCCGATCGATATCAATAATTTCAAGAATTCGCTGATAAATTTTTCTTGTATTATCCTCCCCAGGAACGCGGTAAAAGGCTAAAATTGCCACCATTAAAAATGGCGGAAAAAGACTGTTGATGATAATTGATGTATTATTTACTTCTCCGTAAATATAGCGCGAGAGAGGATATTCCAAAATAAGGGCGAATAACATTTTTGTTAAAAGTATATAAATGAAGCTTTTAATTGCCAAATTAGAAATCCGTTTGCCCAATTGTTGGTATTTTTCTCGGCAAACTAAATCAACTTCACTCCATAGTTGCTCTTTATTGGTCAGGAGATTGTCAATGTCATTAAATTTGAGCTTAATAATATCAAAAAGAATTAAAAAAGGTGGCAGTTGTTTTCTGGCAAATTTAATTAAACCATCAACATAGGGATTGGCAATCATTTCATCAATTTTTTTAAAGACGTTTGTTAATTTATAAGCAAATTTTTTTAACTCTTCGAGGGAATATTTATTAAGCGGTTTATAAAACGTGGTAAACAAATGATATCGCTGATAAGGTTTGTCACTTTTGCGGTAAACCTTTTCAATAGCAACCAAAAAAAAAGCATCTTTTTGTTGCTCGGATAAACCTTCAATTTTAATTTTTTTTCGCAGAACCTGGTAAATAAAAAAGGTTAGATTAGCATTACGGGAAGCTAAATCAGGTCTTAAAGTTTCTTCAATTTCACTAGTTGTCAAATCTAAAAGAAACTGATTAAGATAAGATTGGGTTTCCAAGTCACGGCCAACAACGAGAAGATTGTGCAAAAATATATATCTATCAATAATGGCCTGGGTTTTTTTAATATCTTCTGCCCCTAAGGTAGCGTTGTCAAAATATCGCGCCCAAAGAAGCTCTCGCAGGAGATTTTCCGCTTCTCCTTTGCCTTGCGGGTTTAAAGAAAATCTTCGTTTTAAAATCCGCTCAATAGCCGCTCGCAAGATCAAATGATCCTCACGAAATTCAACAGCATTGCGAATTCGTTCATAAACCAGAGCGAAAAATGAGACAGTTTGCGAGACAGATAAGGCTGAAAGATCATCTGGGCGCGGTTTTGGTTTAATTGTTTTTAAAGCGGTAATCAACGCTTTGGTAAAGGGAGAAAGTTTAATATTTTCCCTTTGTTGGATATTATTTTTGTTATCATCAGATGAATTAGTTTGATCAGACATAACGAAGGTATTATATGAAATTTAGCACAGTGTTGCAAGAAGTCTAATAATTTTTTTGCCCAGAAAATTAATTTATTCTTTTAGTTTTGCTCCTCTGGCAAGCAGTTTTTCTTTTAGCTCACTTGTTTTTTTGTTTACCAACTCAGTCGTTTCACCTTCAACGTTTAATCTGATTAAGGGTTCTGTGTTTGAGGCTCTGATATTAAATCGCCAGTTGGGATAGTCAACTGAAAGCCCATCAAGCCAAGAAATTTTTCCATCTTGGTATTTTTGAGCAAATTCATTAAGAAAATCTTTAGCCTGAACATTTTGGGGAAGGGTAAAATTAATTTCTCCTGACTCTATTGAAGAGACATACTGGGAGATGATTTGAGAAATGGGTTTATTTTCACGACTGATAATGTCTAAAATCATCAATATTGTAATCACCGAACTTTCTGCATAGCCGGTATCACGATAAAAATAATGACCAGAGGATTCACCGGTAAAAAGAATTTTTTCCCTCCTCATTAGCTCACTGATTAAAGCGTGACCAACAGGGCCAACTATTGGTTTACCCCCGGCTTTTTTAACTGCGGTGGCAATATTGCCGGTGTATCGGATGTCAAGCCCTATTTTTTCCCCTTTATATTTCTTAAGCATTTCATTGGCAATAAGGGCAGAAATAAGACTCGCCTGGATAACTTTTCCTTTTTCATCGATAAAAAACACCCGATCACCGTCACCATCAGGGGCAATTCCTAAATCAGCCTTTTCATCAATAACTTTTTTTTGGAGATCAACAAGATTTTTATAAATTAAGGGATTAGGTTCATGAGCAGGAAAATTGCCATCTAAATTAAAATTCATCCTAATTAGCTGGCAGGGAAGCCTTTTAAACATTTCCTCAAGATAAACTATTCCCATGGCATTGGCCGGATCTGCCACCACTTTAAGTTTTTTAATTTTTGCTGGCTTAACATAGGCAAAAGCAAAGTCTACCTCATCGGAAACTGCTTTGTTAATTTTTTCTATTTTTGCGCCGGTTTTCTTTTCGACAAAATTACCCTTTAGGGCTAATTCTTTTACCTTTTCCATCCCAGTGTTTTTACCGATTTTAATTAAGGTTTTGCCTACTCTTTTGACAAATTTAACTCCGTTCCATTGGGGAGGATTGTGAGAGGCACTGATTTGAAGTCCACAATCGGCACGATATTGAAGACAAGCAAAATAAAATGTGGGGGTTGAGACTAAACCAACATCAACAATATTAGCACCCAAATCAAGAAGTGTTTTTTTAGCGATTTCAAAAAGGGAAGGAGAGGAAGTGCGCATATCACATCCAAGAACTATTCTTAATCTATCTTTTTTAATATCGCCAACAAAAAAGGTGTAGATTGCTTTAGTTATTGTGGCAAAATTATCCTCATTAATGTCGGTTGGATAAATACCTCTGATATCGTAAGCCTTAAAAATTTTGGGATTAATTTTCATTTTAATTTTTAAACTTTTAAACTTATGATGCTATCATAAAAAATAACAAGCCAAAATGTCAAGGGATTTTCGAATATCAAAAGGATTAGTTGAGGTTTTAGTTGAAACATCAATTCGATAAAGACCTTCAGAGAAAGCGAGTAATTTCTCCGTTGACCATCGTCTTGCTTGAAATTTAAGTTTGGTCAACTGCCATGATGGGAGGTTAGTGATTTTTTGATCCATTTTTATCAGAAGGAGGTTTCTGATCTGTTTTGCTAACATAAAAAAAATAAAGCCATCCTCAATTTTATCTGGCAGCTGATGAAGAATGGTTAAAAAAGTCTTTGAGTTGCCAGGATAACAAGCATCAAGAAGTTTAAAAAGAGAATTTGGCGGCTTGAATTCTTTAACTACCGCCCCTTTGGGAATTTTCAACTCATATAAAGATTTTTCTTCCCAATCAATTATTGTTGCCTCAGGTAGATTTTTTTCCTTAAATTTTGCCAAAAGATTCTCACTAAAGTAAGCTGTCTTTTGGTTAAAAAGAGTGGGAGTATGGATTTGTGCCATTGAAATTTGGCGAAGATCATGAGGCAAGATATAGGAGGTTTGGTATCCATTATTTTGAAAATCAGCCTTTAGCTTATTAAAATAATCACGTGAGGCAACAGTATCTTCACCGCAAATGATCGTTAACATAATTGTTATAATGATTATAACATATGTATGATCTTATTTCTGTAGGCAGCGTGGCCATCGATTTTTATTTTAAGGGCAACTCGTTAACCTACAAAGATGATCGATTTCAACTGGCAGTGGGAGGAAAATATGTTTGTGATTTTTTTACCGTGAGATTGGGAGGAGGAGGCGCTAATGTAGCAATTGGTGTCGCTAAAAATGG
>JBKBJJ010000063.1:0-4258 GCA_046293855.1 Microgenomates group bacterium
GCCTCCTTTCTTTCAGTTAAAAGCGAGCTTGACCCGGAGGGAGCTTTTCAAACCAATCTTTTAGGTTTAAAAAACACCCTCGATCTGGCAAAAGAATATCATCTAAAAGTTTTCTGGCCATCCTCAATTGCCGTCTTTGGCCCAACCACCCCCAAAAACAACACCCCTCAAGATACAATCATTGAACCAACAACCATGTATGGACTAACCAAAAGAGCCGGGGAGCTTTTGTGTCAGTATTACTTTTTAAAATGGGGAGTTGATGTCCGCTCTCTTCGTTATCCAGGTCTTTTAGATTACAAAACTCCTCCCTCCCAAGGGACAACTGAATACGCTAAATGGATTTTCTATGAGGCGATCAAAAAAAACTCATATGAGTGCCCAATAAAAGCTCAGACAAGGCTGCCAATGATGTATATGGAAGATGCTATAAATGCCACAATAAAACTAATTAACACTGCGAAAGAAAAAGTAAAAATCCGCACTAGCTATAATCTTTTTGCTTTCAGTTTTACTCCTCAAGAGCTTGCTGAGGAAATCAAAACATATTTGCCAAATTTCAAAATCAACTATAAAATTAACCCTCAAATTCAAAACATTGCTGACTCCTGGCCGCAAACAATTGACGATTCAGCGGCTCGCCAAGATTGGGGTTGGCAACCAAAATATGATTTCAAAAAAACTGTTAAATTAATGTTTGAGGGTATTAAAAAAATAATTGAAAACAAAAATGAATACTGATAATTTTTACCAGCTTTTAAAAAAAGAGGTAGAAAAATTGCAAGAATTGGGTATTGCCAAAGGAGAGGAAATCGTCATTGATGGATTCACTAAAGAAACCACTCCAAAAGCGATTATTAAAGGAAAAAAATATTATATTTTCAACAGTAATGACTATTTGGGTCTTCGTTTTAGTAAGCAACTTAAAAAAGCAGAAAGTTTAGCCTCAGATAAATTTGGCACCGGACCGGGAGCGGTCCGATTTATCTGCGGGACGCTTAAAATCCACTCGCAACTTGAGGAGGAAATTGCTAAATTTCACCAAAAAGAGGCGGGTATGATTTTTTCTTCAGCCTTTGCCGCCAATCAAGGGGTGATTTTTCCTCTTATTATTGGCCAGCGAAAAAATACTTTGGTAAATGACAATGTATTGGTTGTCTCCGATGAGCTAAATCATCGAAGCATCATCGATGCTATCAGACTGGCAAAATTACCTAAAGAAAATAAAGCAATTTTCAAACATCTTGATAGCCGCCATCTTGAGGAAATAATAAAAGATGCCTCAGGAAAATTTGATCGAGTTTTGATTGTAACCGATGGCGTCTTTAGCATGCTTGGGGAAGTGCAAGATTTAAAATCAATCAAAAAAATTAAAGATAAATATCAAAACCAATTCAAAAATGGCATTTTGATAATTGTCGATGACGCCCATGGTGTGGGAGTTTTGGGAAAGAAGGGGAGAGGAAGCGAGGAATACTGCCAAAGCGAGGTTGATGTTTTAATTGGTACTTTTGGCAAAGCTTTTGGCACTGATGGCGGATATGTTGTTTCAAAAAAGGCAGTTATTGATTACCTAAAAGAATCCTCAGCCACTTATATTTACTCCAACAATCTTACCCCGGCTACATCCGCTGCCTCTTTGAGCGCTTTAAAAATCGCCCAAACTAAAAAAGGTGAATTTTTAAGAAAAAAACTTCAAGATAATATTAACTTTTTCAAACAAAAAGCTCATTTTCTTAAAATTCCTCTAGCGTCGGATTCCAATCACCCAATCCAGCCAATTCTTATCGGCGACAGTCTAAAAACCAAAAAAATTGTCAAAGAGCTTCTTAAAAAAGGTTTTTTAACCACCGCTATCAGTTATCCGGTTGTTCCATCTGGAAAAGATGAGATAAGGATTCAACTCTGCGCCAATCACAACTATTGGGCAATTGAAAATCTTTTAAAGATTTTATATGATTTAATTAAGAAATCGAATTAAAAATTTTTCCAAAATATATTTGCAATCAAAGACCAAAAAAGATTGAAAATTTAATTTTTTTTAATACAATTTAATTATGGATATTCAAAAAGAATTTTCTCCCACAACTGACTCTGCAATAGCAAGTGAGATTAAGGGATCTTTTTTAAAATTTCCAAAAAGTATTACAGATCAAGCAATAGCATCTTTTGTTGAACCAAGAGAAATATTTTTAAAGCAAATTGCTCCTAAACCTGAATTCGATGAAATATTAAAAGAATGGGGAATAGCCTGGCTATTAGCTCAACAGGTGCCAAACTGGAGAGAATTGGCGAATGACAATAAACCTGTTTTAATGGATAATAAATCGCTGAGATTAAGGGGAATTGATCCGGCTCGAATAGTGAGATTTTTAATCCTAGAACATTCTTATCCTAAAGGAATTGATTTAAATAGTAATCAAATAACTTTAGTCTTACAGCAGCAGGATTTTGATCTTTTGATTGAAATAATAAAAAGAACAATTCCAGACTACAATAATTTAAATCATGATCAATTCAATAATCTAATAGCAAAACTTGGGTTTAGTTTAAATGAACCCGCCGGAAATTATGTAAATCGTTTAACAAACGATAAATTTGCTCAACTTATTTTAAATATCACCAATACCCAAAGTGTACCTCCTCAAAAATAAAAACAACGCAAAAAGACTACTATTGGATTCAACTACATCTCTAATAATTTCCGTAACTTTAGTTAATTTAGTTAACTAATAATAAGTATCAAATGATATAATTATATCTGGTCGTGTAGCTCAGTTGGTTAGAGCGTTGCGCTTACATCGCAAAGGTCGTCCGTTCGAGCCGACTCACAACCATACCACTATTTCACATTCCACAATTCCACACTTCCACACTCCCGGAGTGGAGTAGATTTACACCTTTGGTAGCTTTTTAATCCTTTTCAAATCTTCCTCAACCATCATTTTCACCAACTCCTTAAAACTTACTCTCGGATGCCATCCCAACTTTTTAAAAGCTTTTTTAGGATTAGCTTTCAAAGCCGGCACTTCAGCTGGTCTTTTAAATCGAGGATCAATTACTACATATCTCCTCCAATCTTTAATTCCAGCATATTCAAAAGCTAATTCAACAAATTCTTTAACAGTATGACTTTCTCCTGTACCAACAACATAATCATCGGGTCTATTCTGCTGAAGCATCAGATACATCGCCTCAACATAATCGCCGGCAAAACCCCAATCTCTTTTTGCCTCTAAATTTCCCAAACGAAGTTCTTTGGCTAATCCATATTTAATTTTTGCCACCCCATCGCTAATTTTGCGGGTGACAAACTGGAGGCCGCGGATAGGGGATTCATGATTGAATAAAATTCCATTGCAGGCAAAAAGTCCGTAGGACTCTCTAAAATTAACCGTCATCCAATAGGCGTAAACTTTGGAGATTCCGTAGGGACTTCTCGGGTGAAAAGGGGTTTTTTCATCCTGAAAGCCGTTTTTGTTTTGCAATCCAAACATCTCAGAAGTTGAGGCTTGATAAAATTTTGTCGTTGGCGAGAAAAGCCTGATGGCGTTTAAAAGATACAAAACTCCTAAAGCATTAACCTCGGTGGTTAATTTTGCCATTGTCCAGGAGTCACCAACAAAAGATTGAGCGGCTAAATTATAAACTTCATCCGGTCGAAGAGTACGGATTAATTGATTTAAAGAAGATTCATCAGTCATATCGCCATCAACATATTCAACTTTATCGGTTATCCCCAAATAATCCAAATTTTCAAAATTAGGATTAGAATAGCGGCGTACCATCCCGTAAACTTTATAACCCTTGGAAAGAAGAAGTTTTGCCAGATATGGCCCATCTTGGCCTAAAATCCCAGTGATTAAAGCCGTTTTTGCCATAAAAAATTTTAAAAACGAATAATAAGGTTTATTATACTAAATTTCTTTTTAAGTTTTTTATTTTATTTAATTATGAATTTTTTATCATATGCTTATTTTTTTTCGCGTCCATGAACACTTTTGAGGACATGAGAAGAACAAATATGGCATCTATTCAACGATCGCACAAAGATATACATAAACAAATTGTAATATTGTTTTTTTAACTATTCCAAAAAAATCATACGATCGTAATATAATTTTGGAAAGAAAAATGATATTTAATATTCGTTATTCGTTATTAGTTATTTGGAGAAACTAAAAGTTAAAAATTAGGAATTTTATATTTAGCGTTAGGTACTAAATCTTAAAAATTAATTGTTAGGATGCGGATATTA
>JBKBJJ010000064.1:0-4252 GCA_046293855.1 Microgenomates group bacterium
TCCTTCAAAAATTTTTTATGGATAATTTACCAGCCGAGGTTAAATTATTTCAAGATTATCATGCGTTAATTGTTCGTTGGGGAAAAGAAAACTGATTTTATTCTTTAATTTCAATTACTTGGGTGGGGCAGTTTTCTTTGGCCTGGATAATTAACTCTTTATTTTTTTTCAAATCAGCATCTTCCTTAATTTTTGATTTCCCAACTTCTTCTAATTCAAAAACATCGGAGGCAATGGAAACACATAATCCACATGCAACACACCTGTTTTTATCGATTTTAACCTCCATAAAAAATTATAATTTATAGCCAATTTTTCGCAAAAACTCTTTCCTTTCTTTTTTCTCCTTTTCATCCTCAACACCGGCAGGGCAGCCGCCGTCAACTACCCCTAAAATTCCCCGGCCTTGTTTTGTTTCGGCAACAATTACCTCAACTGGATTGGCAGTGGCGCAGTAAATATTGACAATTTCAGAAATATTTTTAAGGCGATTCAAAACATTGATGGGATAGGCGTTTTTAAGAAAAATAAAAAGAGAGTGGCCACAGCCGACATTCCTGGCATTCTCAACCGCCAGCTTTATCATTTCCTCATCTGTTCCCTCCGTCCTAATTTTTCGGGGTCCGGATGACTCACAAAATGCCAGACCAAATTTTATCCCCGGCACTGCTTCAACTAAAGTTTCATAAACATCCTCAACGGTTTTGATAAAGTGAGATTGAGCAAGGATAAAGTTTACTTCCGGTAATTTTGTGATAGTGATAGTTTTAATTTTCATGTTAATATTTTACCAATTATTCTATTTTTATTTTATCCTTTTCCAAATCAACAAATATTTTTTTACCAGATTTGATTTTCCCCTCAATTATTTGAAGAGCGATTTCATCAATAATTAGTTCATTAATCAGTCTTTTTAAAGGTCGGGCGCCATAGACTTTATCAAAACCAGCCTTTAAAAGATGATTTTTTAATTTTTGAGAAAATTCTATCTCAACCTGTTGTTTTTTTAATCTTTCTTTAACTTCAGTTAACTGAAGTTCAATAATTTTTTTAATCACTTCCTCATTTAGCGGGTTATAAATAATTATTCCATCAAGTCGGTTGATAAGTTCTGGTTTAAAAAATTTTCTGATAATTTCAAAAATTTTCTTTTCTTTTTCCTCCTGAGTAATTTTTTCTTGGAAAATATCGCTGCCTAAATTAGAGGTAAGAATAATAATAGTATTTTTAAAATTAACAGTCCGACCCCTTCCATCAGTTAATCTTCCTTCATCAAAAATTTGCAAAAAAATATTAAAAATTTGCGGATGGGCTTTTTCCACCTCATCAAAAAGGATAACAGAGTAGGGTTTTCTTCGAACCGCCTCAGTTAGCTGCCCACCTTCCTCAAAACCAACATATCCAGGAGGAGCGCCAATTAATCGGGCGACAGTGTGGGCTTCTTGGTATTCACTCATATCAAATCTGACAATGGCTTTTTCATCGTTGAAAAGAAACTGTGCCAAAGCTTTGGCAGTTTCTGTTTTCCCCACCCCTGTTGGTCCTAAAAACAAAAAAGCGCCAATTGGTCTTTCCTCCTCAGAAAGTCCCGCTCTGGCTCTTCTTATGGCATTGGCGATTTTTTCTAAAGCTTTATCTTGACCAACAACTTTTTTTTGCAGCTCTTCTTCAAGATGGGCAAGTTTTTCAGACTCACTGGTTAAAAGTTTTGTCACCGGAATTCCTGTCCAACGGGAAACAACTCTGGCGATATCTTCATCAGTAACCTCCTCTTTAAGGAGTCTCTCTTCCGGTTGGATTTGTCTCCATTTTTCCTCCTCCTCTTTCAGTTTTTTTTCTAAAGCCGGTATCTCTCCATATTTAATTTGAGCGGCTTTATCAAGAAGAACCTCTCTTTCTGCTTTTTCCAACTCAACTTTTAAACTGTCAAGTTTGAGCCTTAACTTTTGCAGATTTTCAACAATCTTTTTTTGTTGTTGCCATTTTTCTTTTAGTTCAGCAAATTTTTTTTGCAATTTATTTTTTTCCTCCTCCAACGCCTTTTTTCTTGCCTCCAGCTCCTTTTCTTTTTTTAAAGCTTGCAGTTCAATCTCAAGCTGGAGAATTTTTCTTTTTATTTGATCAAGTTCAGTTGGCATCGAGTCAATTTCAATTTTCACCGCCGCTGCCGCCTCATCAACTAAATCAATTGCCTTATCAGGCAAAAATCTATCGGTGATATAGCGAGTTGAAAGATTAACCGCGGCAATTAAAGCATCATCGGAGATTTTTATTCCATGATGGACTTCATATTTTTCTTTAATTCCGCGAAGAATAGTTAAAGTATCCTCAGGGGTGGGCTCATCAACATAAATTGGCTGAAAACGCCGCTCAAAAGCCGCATCTTTTTCAATATATTGGCGATACTCTTTAACGGTTGTTGCTCCAATTGCCCGCAATTCTCCTCGGGCTAGAGCCGGTTTTAACATGTTGGAGGCATCAACCGCCCCCTCCGCCGCTCCGGCGCCAACTAAAGTATGAAGCTCATCAATAAAAAGGATATATTTATTATCGGCTTTTTTTATCTCCTCCAAAATTTTTTTTAATCTTTGTTCAAACTGGCCTCTGAAGGAGGCGCCAGCTAAAATTCCGGCTAAATCCAAAACTAAAATTTCTTTGTACTTTAAAATTTCCGGAATATCACCGGCGGCAATCCTTTGCGCCAATCCCTCAACAATGGCGGTTTTGCCAACGCCTGGGTCACCAATAAGAACAGGATTATTTTTTGTTCGCCGCGATAAAATCTGAATTACTCTTCTTATTTCCTCATCTCTTCCAATCACCGGGTCAATTTTCCCTTCTTTGGCTTTTTTAGTTAAATTAATCGTATATTTTTCTAAAACATTTTCCTCATTTTCTGGTGGATAATAATTGATGTCTACCATATGCAAAGATTATAACAGAATTAGCAGAGTTGTCAATAGATTGCTAATAATTGTAATTTATTTTAGCGGATCATAACCGCCTTTGTTCCATGGGTGACAGCGAATAATTCGTTTTACTCCTAAAAATAATCCTTTTAAGCTGCCGTATTTTTCAACCGCCTGATAAGTATATTCTGAACAGGTGGGAGTGAAACGGCAAACACGATCGCTTAAAAAAAACATTTTAAAAAAATAATTATGAAAAAAAGAAGTTTTTTGGTAAAAGCGAATAAGAAACAAAATAATTTTTTTCATTATTAGATAAGTTTAAGATGAGGAATAAGTTTAAAGTGTTTTTTGTTTTCAGTAAGAAGTGGGCAATCAAGATGAAGGGCGGTGGCGGCAATAATAAGATCATTAGACTCAATTTTTTTATAAAGTTTGTATTCCCGGTTTATTCGAGCTGCTTCTTTGGCAATTTCTCTTGTTACCTCAAAAACCTTAAAATTAACAAAAAATAGTTCAGTAGTTTCGTAGATGGTTGGGTCAAGCAAATAACTTCCTGAATAATATTCAAAAATAGTAATTGCCGATATTCCTATTTGAAGTTTATTTTGCGATTGGAGACTAAGATATTTGAATAGTTTTTTAGATCGAGAGCGAGCATAATTTATTAAAGCATCAGTATCAACAATTATTAGCGATTTTTCCATAATCTATTAGGATCGTTGGCTTTTTTTTCGCGGATAATAACTTTTTTATCTTCCTGATAAGGAAAAACCCCTTTTTTGCCTTTTAAATAGCCAAAAGTTTTTTTAATAACCTCGTCCATATTTTCAATACTGACTTTATCACCCGGCAAAATTTTTGCAACTACTTTATCATTTTTTCTTATCCAAACTTCTTTTCTTTCAATATTTACCCAGTTTAATATTTCAAACCAATTATTTCTTGCCTGCGTCGCCGAGATAATTTTTATATTTGCCATAAAAAATTTTAAAAAATGTCATCCTTAGCTTGGACGTTGGATGACTAAATTTAATATTTTGTTTCTCAATGTACATTTTAGACATTTAAGCGTTTTTTGTCAAATTAATTAAAATTTTACTACCACCGTCACCTCTCCCTTAATCTCCTTTTTCTTGTATAATTTTTTTATCACTTCATCAACCCTTCCTCTTATAAACTCCTCAAAAATTTTTGTCATCTCTCGAGCGAGGGAGATTTGAGTTTTTTCTCCTAAAATTTCTTTTATTAAAAGCAAAGTCTTTAGCAGTCGATTAGGTGATTCAAAAAAGATTACTGTTGGTGTTTCTTTTTTTATTTTAATTTGTTTAATATCATCAAAG
>JBKBJJ010000065.1:0-3957 GCA_046293855.1 Microgenomates group bacterium
CATAAAAAAATAGCAAAAATCAAAAATCGAATATCAAAAAATATAAGACGTTAAATAAAATAATTACTTAATTTTTCAACTAAGTCAACCAATCTTGTTGAATAGCCCCACTCATTATCATACCATCCAAAAACCTTGATAAAATTGCCGTTAATAACTTTGGTGTAATGGGGATCAAAAATACAGGAGTAAGGAGAGCCAATAATATCTGAGGAGACAATGACATCTTTTTCATATCCCAAAATTCCTTTCATTGAAGCATTGGAGGCTTCTTCAAATTTTTTATTGACCTCCTCAATTGTTGTTTGTTTTTCAACAACAACTGAAATATCGGAAAAAGAACCGGTGGCCACGGGTACTCTTATTGCCATCCCATCAATTTTTCCTTTAAGATGAGGTAGGGTTTTCACTACCGCTTTAGCAGCACCGGTGGTTGAGGGAACGATATTTAAAAAAGCAGCCCGAGAGCGATCAAAAGTTTTTTGAGGGTCATCAAGCATACTTTGGGTCATCGTTACCGCATGGGCAGTGGTTAAAAAGCCACTTTGGATTTTAAAATTGTCATCCAAAATTTTAAACATGGCAGCAGCACAGTTGGTAGTACATGAGGCCATTGAAATAATTGATTGATTTTGAAAATCAAAACTTGTGTCATTAACGCCCAATACCACATGAGGTGTGTCTTCATCTTTTGAAGGGGCGGTAAGAACAACTTTTTTAACTGTTCCCTTAAGATGTTTTTGAAGAAGAGCTTTTCTTGGAAAAGCACCGGTGGCATCAACAACAACATCAACTTGATATTTTTCCCAAGGGATATTTTCTGGTTCAGAGGATAAAGAAGTATAGATTTTTTTATTATCAACTAAAATACCATCATTATCTTCTTTAACCTCTAGATCAAATTTTCTATAAACAGAATCATATTTTAAAAGATAAGCAAGCATTAAATTGGGGGTTTTGCGAGTATTTATTAAAGCAATATCTAAACCTTTTTTAAGAGCAATTCGGGTAAAAGCCCGACCAATCCTACCAAAACCATTTAAACCGATTTTGATTTTTTTCATAAGAATAATCTTTATTTATAATAATGATGATAAGTTGTTATATATCTAATAGTACCAGATATTGCGCGGGCAACAACTGAGTGAGTAATAATTTTATCTTTTTCAAAAACAACTCCATTTAAAAGCGGTCCATCAATCACCCCGGTTGCTGTAAAAGAAAGTTCTTTTCCTTTGGCCATTTCTTCACTGGTAAAAATTTTGTTTAAATTTTTAATTCCGGCTGCTTTTATTTTTTCAATATCAGAGTCTTTTTTTGGTTTAAATCGGCATAAAATTTCTCCTCCCATAACTTTTAAAGCAACCGCTGCCAAAACTCCTTCAGTTGATCCGCCAATTCCCATATAAACATCAATTCCAGACTCAGGAAAACAAGTAGCAATCGCTGCTGAGACATCACCATCAGTGATTAGCCTCACTCTTGATCCCACCTTTCTTATTTCATTAATTAATTTTTCATGTCTTTCTCTATCTAAAACCATTACTGTTAAATCGCTAATTTTTTTATTTAAAGCTTTAGCAATTCTTTTTAAGTTTTTTTCAACTGATGAATTTAAATCAACAACATCTTTAGCTTTTTTTCCAACAGCGATTTTTTCCATGTAGGTGTCAGGGGAATGAAGAAGTGAGCCTTTAGGTCCAGCAGCAATAACAGATATCGCGTTATATCTGCCAAAAGCCACACTATCAGTACACTCTAAAGGATCAATTGCTAAATCCATTTCTGGTCCTTTGCCTGTGCCAACTTTTTCTCCATTGTAAAGCATTGGCGCTTCGTCTTTTTCTCCTTCACCAATAACAACAGTGCCTTTAAAATCTACTTGATTAAATCGTTTTCTCATTGCAGAAACTGCCGCACCATCAGCTTTTTTCTTTTCTCCTCGACCAACCCATTTAGCAGCCTCAATTGCTGCTGCTTCAGTTACTCGAACAAATTCTAAAGCCAGATTTCTATCCATATTTGCTTTTATTAATCTACAAATTTGACAAATTTTTGTCAAGTGTATAAACTTTTTTTATTAAAAATTTATTAAAAGAATATGGATAATAATCTTTCAAATATTGCTAAACAATTAGTTGCCCCAAAAAAAGGGATACTGGCTGCTGATGAAAGTTTAAAAACAATGACAAAAAGATTATCAGCAATTGGTGTTGAGTCAACTTTAGAAAACAGATCGATGTGGCGGCAGATTATGGTTGAGACGGATGGAATAGAAAATTATATTTCCGGAATTATTTTGTACGATGAAACTTTAAGAAATCCGCTTCCAAACGGTAAGATGATTGCTGATATTTTAAAACAAAAAGGAATTTTACCGGGGATAAAGACTGATGAGGGAACTTATAAATTCAATGAAAAAGAGGAGACTTTTACTTTAGGTTTGGATAAGCTGCAAAAAAGATATGAGGAGTATAAGACAATGGGTGCGGTTTTTGCCAAGTGGCGAGCAGTTTACAAAATAGGCGATGATATGCCGTCAAAAGCAGCAAAGGTAGCTAATGCCATTGGACTAGCTCAATATGCTTTAATTACCCAAAAGGCGGGCTTGGTACCGATTGTTGAGCCAGAAGTTTTAGTGTTGGAGGGGAATCATGATATTGAGAAAAGTGAAGAGGTGACAGAGGAAGTATTAGAAAAGGTTTTTAAATGGTTAGAAAGATTTGGAGTTGATTTCTCTGGTATGCTTTTGAAGCCAAATATGGTTTTGGCTGGTAAAGATTGCCCAAATCAACCATCAGTTGAGGAGATTGCCGAAAAAACCGTTTCTGTTTTGAAAAAAACCGTGCCAAAAGAAGTACCAGGAATTGTCTTTTTATCAGGTGGGTTAACTCCTGATCAAGCAACAGATTATCTTAAAGCAATGAATAGTAATTATAAAGATTTGCCTTGGCAGTTAAGCTATTCATTTGGTAGAGCGCTACAGCAAGAGGGACTTAAAGCTTGGAGTGGAAGAAGTGAAAATATTTCAGAAGCTCAAAAAGTATTTTTGGAAAGAGCAAAAAAAGTATCGGAAGCAAGAGGATGACAATGATTATTTAAGATAAATTTCTTTGTCAGGTGAATTCCTCCTCCTAAGATAAGAAAAAATAAAGTTAACCAAATATCATTGATTCTATTTTCTTCTCTTTGTTTTTTTACTTTATTTAAACAGTTTTTAATACTTTCGTTTTGAAGTTTTTTTTCATAAGTATTTGGTTCTCTTGGTTGACCTTTTTCGGTGTATAAAGGATAATTAAATTGTTGGTAGCAATCTTCTTCGGTTTGGTAATAAGGAATATTTAAAAAAACAGAGGAGAGGGGATATTTTTCTTTTAAAAAAACATTATTAAAACTTACTCTTATCAAAGCATAAATTCCAAGAATAAGAAAAAAATAACCTAAAAAATTTATGATTTTATTTAACCAAAAGCTTTGATTTTTATTATTTTTTGCTTTTTTGATTGTTTTTCATTATTCGATAAAAAAATTTTTTATATAATTTTTTTATATAATTAATTTTATGAATAATTGTATTTTTTGTCAAATTGTTGCGGGAAAAATTCCTTGTTATAAAGTTTATGAAGATGAGAATTTTTTGGCGTTTTTGGATATTTATCCCCGGACAAAAGGGCATACTCTTTTGATACCGAAAATACATTATCAATGGGTTTATGATGTTCCCAACTTTGCCGAATATTGGCTGATTGCTTTAAAGATAACTAAGGCAATGAAGAAAGTTTTTAGTCCTTATTTTATTACTTATCTTACCCATGGACTCCAAGTGCCCCATGCTCATATTCATATAATGCCTCGGACAATTAATGAGACCGGTTTTATTCCAGATCAAAAGAATTTTTCCAAAGAACAAATGAGAGAGATTGCGCAAAATATTTATCAAACAATAAAAAATGACTA
>JBKBJJ010000066.1:0-3852 GCA_046293855.1 Microgenomates group bacterium
ACTTTATGTAAAGTACGAGGCGGAAGAGGAAAATATCTTAGCAGTTTTTCTTTTGGGGTTTCTTGATTGCTTTTCCTCAAACACTTCTTTTTAATCTCGATATACCATCAATCCAAATTGAAATTACTCAAACACCTGGGGTTGGTTTTTAGCCCAATTTAAATTTTTGCTAGAAGATAATTTAATCGTTTAAGTTAAAATTGATATTTTAAAATCCTCCCTTTATCAATAAAAATTTTTCTTGTTAACCGTTAATATTTTTGCTTTAGGAAAACGATTTTTAAAAGCGATTGGAAGTTTTGTTTTTTTTGTTTTAACCTCAATCCCAATCAGCTCATCTCCCTTCTCCAATACCAAATCTATCTCAGATCCTTGTTTGGTGCGCCAAAAAAAAAGTTTATAATTAAAATTGCCATAAAAGTTGGCTTTGACAATTTCACTAATAATAAAGTTTTCAAAAAGTTGCCCTGAATCAATCCTTAAAGTTAAAGGTTGAAAGTTGTCAATTAAAGCATTTCGCAAACCCAAGTCATAAAAATAAACCTTTTTCATTTTGGCAATTTCATCCCGCCTTTTCCCTAAATATGGGGGCAAAGTAAAGATAATAAAACTTTCCTCAAATAGCCTAAGATAACGTTTCACCGTCTTTACTTCAATCCCCAATTTCGATGAAAGTTCGGAATAATTTATTAAAGAGCCTATTTGATAGGCTAAAAGGACTAAAAGATTTTTTGCTGCCTGCCGATTTTCAATTAAGGATAAATCTAAAAGGTCCTTAAAAATAACACTATCAACTAAATTTTTAAGATAAACGGTGTCTGCCGGTTGATTAACTAAATACGGATAAAGACCGTAAATTAAAACCTCATTTAAAATACCCTCGATGTCAAAAAGGTAGGATTTTTCATCTGGAAGGGAAAAATTATTTTTTTCTAAGTCTTCAAGAAGAGGTAATTTTTCATCTTTGACAATTGATTTTTGATTTAAATATTCAGTAAAAGTTAATGGAAAAAGATAATACTCAACTTTTCTTCCTGCTAAACTTTCGCTGGTTTTATTTTTAATCCGAAAAGATGAGGAGCCGGTAATAACCAGTTTTATTTGTGGCAGTTGATCATAAAAAATTTTTGCGCATCTTCCCGGATCTTCTAAAAGATGAATTTCATCAATGACTACCAAATTAACTTCAGGAGGAATCATTGTTTTATAAATTGCCGCATCTAACCTATTTAAGTTTTGTCTTATTGGTTCATTGTCAACAAAAAGATATAAAGCCGAAGGAAATAGTTTTTTAAGAAGAGTGGTTTTCCCAACCTGTCTTGCTCCCAAAAGAATTAAAACTTCTTTTCTTTTTTGAAAATGAGATCTAATAGCCCGATCAAGATGGCGAAAATACATATATGTTATTTTAGGATATACTTTTTCGGTTGTCAATACCCAAAAAGTGTATTTTTAACTAATTTATCGGTAAATGATCAAACCGCTTCGGTTGGACAAAACGAGTAAAATATTAATAAATCAATCTTTTATACTCATCTTTTTCACTAAGAGTTAATTGAGAAAAAGGCTTAAAAACTAATTCTTCTTGCAATAATCATAAATACATAATATCCAATATTTTGTATTTGTTAAGTTCAAAAAATCTGGCTGATAAAAGAGCACGACTTAATTTTTAATCTTCAAAAGAAATCTTTTGTATTGAAGATTATAAAAAGTTTTTTTGGGTTAATAAACTAAGATTTTAAAAATTATTGAAAATCTCCTTTATTTTCCAGCAGGGGTTAAAAAGAACTCTGGTTTTTTGAAAAAAAAATTCTTGCTCTAAATCTTTAGTAAGAACAACGGCTTCGGCAGGTTGATATTTCCTAATAAAAGAAATTAGGTTTTTTGGAATAACTAAGTTTTTAAAAGACTGATATTTAACCTCAACTGGTATAGGTTTCTCTTTTTCAATAATAAAATCAACCTCTTGTTTTTGTTCTGATCGCCAAAAACGAAGTTTATCAGGTAGATTTTTTTTAAGCTCGGTAAAAATAACATTTTCTATCAAAACGCCGGCATCACCTCTTTCATTAAAAGAAGTAAAATTGTCAAGAATGGCATTTCTTATCCCATTATCATTTAAGTAGATCTTTGGTGCTTTAGTTACTTCTTTTTTAGGATTAGTAAAAAACGGCGGCAAAAGAGTGATAACAAATGTATTTTGTAAAATGAAATGGTAAGATTTTTGTTAAGATTTTTCTCTTTTTCAGTCCTTTGGGGAAATTGTAAACCATAATCTTTATAATTTACAATTTCTCCCAACTAATGTCAAGCATTCAAATACTTGGGGTTGGCTTTTAGTATGTTTTTTATATGTTAATAATTTATTGGTAAATTATTCAACTGCCTCGGCGGACGGGCTAGAACGGTTAAAATTTCTCAAAAAAAACTTGACTGGCAGGCACTCCTTTCTCCTCTAAATACTGGCGAAGAGACTCAACGACTTGACGAGAGCCGCAAAGATAGAAATCGAAGAAATTAAGAAATTGGGAAATTAGGAAAGTAGGATTGCCTCCAAATTTCTTACTTTCTATTTTCTTAATTTCTCTCTCCATCGCTTCATTAACATGTCCCACAGCAAAATATTGTCTATCTTCCTCCGGTATCATCTCCAAATTTTTCTCCCGCGAAAGGCAGATTTTGAAAGAGAAATTGAGAAAGTGAGAAATTGAGAAATTAGGATTGTTGACGCCGGCAAATTTCTTACTTTCTATTTTCTTAATTTCTATTGTTTTTTCAATCTCTTTTAACTCTTCCAAAAAATAAACATCGCTAAAATAGCGAAGACCCCAAAAAAGATAGAAATTGGGAAAGTGAGAAATTGAGAAATTAGGATTTTTGTTTTCTTCCTTAATTGCTTCATTACTTAATTTCTTAATTTCTTCATATCTTAATTTCTTAATTTCTGATTTTATCATGCTTCTTACCGGCGCTAAACCAGTGCCGGTGGCTAAAAAAATTTTTGGCCGGGGGGCACCGGTTGGCGAATCTTTTAAAGTAAACATTCCCGCTGGTCCTTGAAAAATCGCCTCCTCCCCTATTTTAAGATTTAAAAGATAAGTTGAGCCAACTCCTCCCTCAACTGTTTGGACTAATAACTCAAAAGTATCCTTTTGCCAGTCAGGTGAGGCAATGGAGTAAAGACGGGACTTATCCCCTATTTTTAAAATTAAATATTGGCCGGCTTTAAAATTTATCTGTCTGGGCTCAATTAATTGAAAGCGAAAAAGAAAAACATCAGTGGTTAATTGTTTTTTTTGGGAAAGTAGAGTTTTGTAGGTTGTTAACATAAAGAAATTAAGAAAATAGAAATTGAGAAATTAGGATTGTTTTGTTTGGGAATTAATAAACCCGTTTAAGGCTGGTCTTAGTTTTTGATAGTAACTTAAGTATTCTTCTTTCAATTTTTTATCTTGCAAAAGATTCCTTTCCACAATTAATTCAAACCAATGACGAGATTCCAAAAGAGAAGCTCGGGCATTAAAATAAAATTTCTTTCTATCTAAAAAATGAAACCTTCCATATCCTTCAGCAATATTAGCCGAGTCGGTTGCCTCAACAAATTGAAAACCCACTGTTCTTTTTCCTTTCCAAGTTAGTTGTAAAAAAATCTTCCAGGCAATTTTACTTAATTTTCTTGATAATTTATAGACTTCAAGATTGTTTAAAGTTAAATACGTCATTTCCTAATTTCCTAATTTCTTAATTTCTTAATTTCTTAATTTCTAATTTCTTTTACAATCTTGCTCTCTGGGCAATTTCCGCCTCCACCAGTTCCTTTGGCCGACCGTATTTAAGTCGGGAAAGCTG
>JBKBJJ010000067.1:0-3717 GCA_046293855.1 Microgenomates group bacterium
AAAACCCAGGGTATTTTCATAAAGATAAAAAGGAGATTACTAAAATAAAGAAGATATTAAAAAAACTTAATCTTAACCCAAAACTTATTCAAAGCTGGGGAGTTTCTGATGCTAATATTTTCAATAACAGAAAAAATCTATTAGTTTTTAATTTAGCCGATGGCAGTGAGTTTTCTCATTCATTAAAGGAAAGAATTAAAATTTCCAATCTGATAAAATTAAAAGAAATTATTAAAAATTTACTAAAATTTTTGTAATATGGACAGAAAAATTAGCTTTGATGAATGGAAAAAAATAGAAATGAAGGTAGGGAAAGTTTTAAAAGTTGAAAAAATTCCCAATCGCCAAAAACTTTATAAATTGCAAGTTGATATAGGTGAGGAAAAACCTCGGCAAATTATCACCGGATTAGTCCCTTATTACAAAGAAGAAGAACTTCTAGGAAAACTAATTATAGTTTTAACTAATCTTAAACCGGCAAAGTTTGCCGGAGAATTATCGCAAGGTATGCTTCTGGCAGCTGAAAAAGATGATGGAAGCGAATGTGTTTTATTGACAGTTGACAAAGAAATTGAACTAGGAACAATTGTTACTTAAAAAAAATTTTTAACTTTTGACTTTTAATTTTTAACTTTTATATGATTTGGGTAAATAGAGAAGTCAATAAAATAAAAAAGCGCCGCCTCTTTTTGGAGTGGGTTGATGATATGAAAACCCCATCAGGGAGGATTCATGTGGGAGCACTGCGGGGAGTAGTTATTCATGATTTAGTTTACAAAGTCTTAATTGAAAATGGCATCAAAGCAAAATATACCTATGTTTTTGATGATCATGATCCAATGGATGCTATCCCTGCCTATCTTGATTATTCAAAATGGGAAAAATATGCCGGGATGCAGCTTTATCAAATTCCCTCACCCGATGGAAAAGCAAAAAATTATGCTCAGTTTTACGCTCAAGAATTTATTGAAGTTTTCAATTCAATAAACTGCCATCCGGAAATTATTTGGGCAAGCCAACTTTATAAAAACGGCAAAATGAACGAAGTAATTAAAGAAATCTTAGATGCCACTTCTAAAATCAGAGAAATATATCAGCGAATAACGAAAAAAGCCCGACCGGCTGATTGGCATCCATTTAATGTAGTTTGTGAAAAATGCAAAAAAGTGGGGACAACTTATGTTTATAAATGGGATGGTCAATATGTCTATTATCGCTGTCAACCAAAGATGGTTGCTTGGGCGACAGGTTGTGGCTTTGAAGGAAAAATTTCACCTTTCAACGGCAACGGTAAACTTCCATGGAAAATTGAGTGGGCGGCTAAATGGAAAGTGATTGGAGTAACAATTGAGGGTGCTGGTAAGGACCATATGTCCGCCGGTGGCTCTCATGATATTGCCTCAACTGTTTGTCGAGAAGTTTTAAATTACCCTGTTCCCTATCCTGTTTCCTATGAATGGTTTACTGTCGGTGGAAGAAAAATGTCCTCTTCAAAAGGAGTCGGCTCCTCAGCAAAGGAGGTAGCCCAAATTCTTCCTCCTGATATTTTCCGTTTTTTTATTGTTCGCACGCCCATTGAAAGACATATTGATTTTAATCCTTATGGAGAGGCGATCTTGAATATTTTTGATGATTATGATCGCTGCTTATCGGCTTATTTTCTTAAAATAGAAAACAAAATCCCCCCAGGTAAACAAGGCGAGGTAGTGTTGGATTTTGCCCGTATAATTGAACTTTCTCAAGTTAAACCACTTCCCCAAAAAAGGGTCTTTTTACCAAGGTTCAGAACCATTGCTAATCTGCTTAAAAATAAATCTGATGTTTACTCCTTTTTTAACTTTAAAAATCTCTCAAAACTTGAAAAAGAAATTCTTGAGGAAAGAGTAAAATATGCCAAAGTTTACTTAGAAAATTACGCTCAAGAAAAAGCAATTGGTCAAATTGATTCTAATCAACAACAGTTTTCTTTAAATGATAATCAAAAAAAATTTCTTAAACTGCTGGCAGAAAAATTAGATAAGATAAAAACTGATGATAGAAAAATAATCCAACAGACAGTTTTTAACTCAATAAAAGAGACAGAAATTAATCCAAAAGATGCTTTTGCTGCTTTTTATCAAATCCTTACTAGCAAATCCTACGGTCCAAAGGCGGCAGATCTTATTTTAGAAATAGGTCGAATCAATGTGGTAAAAAAATTAAAAAAAATGCTATAATTTATCTATGGCAAAGCAGCCGCCAAAAAAACTCCAACTCTATCTTTGGTCTGTTGATACCAATGATTTAGATATAAACAAAGACAGAATTTATACTATTCATCAACTTTTTAATTACGGCTCAATAGATGATAAACAAAAAATCAATTCAGGCGGTTGAAAATTCAAATTTTAACTCTTTCTTCAAAAAACCTCTCTACTCTTCTTATTGTTTTTCCAATATCCCCGCTTTAATTGAAAACTGTTTAGGAATAAATAGCAACCTCAATCTACCAAAAGATGTATTAGGTAATCTACCTCAGAAATACGAAAAAGTTATTTTATTTTTTATTGATGGTTTTGGTTGGCGCTTTGTTGAAAAATTTACCAATCACCCGTTTTTGAAAAAGATTTCAACCGATGGTGTTATCTCCAAAATAACCTCTCAATTTCCCTCAACCACTGCAGCCCATGTCACCAAAATACACACTAACTTAACTGTTGGTGAAAGTGGTATTTATGAGTGGTTTTACTATGAACCAAGACTCGACCGAATTATCACTCCTTTATTTTTTTCCTTTGCCGGAGACAAAAAAAGAGACAGTTTAAAAAAAACAAAAATAAACCCGGTAGAAATTTATCCAAAAAAAACTTTCTATCAAAAACTAAAAAACGCTGGAGTCAACTCATATATTTTTCAACACCAAGAATACACCCCCTCCACCTATTCTGACATTGTTTTCAAAGGAGGGCAAGTTTTCGGTTACAAAACTCTAGCGGAGGCAATCGTTAATCTTTTTCAAATATTCTCGATTGAAAACGAAAAGTCATATTATTTTCTCTATTTTGACAAAATTGACTCCCTTTCCCACACGTATGGTCCAATATCAACTCAAGTAGAGGCTGAAATTGAAAGCTTCCTATCAATAATGGAAAAAATTTTTTTAAAGTTTTTTACCAAGTCAAAAAATACCCTTTTTCTTTTAACTGCCGATCATGGGCAAGTGGAGGTTAATCCTAAAACGACAATTTATCTTAATAGAAAATTTCCTCAAATTAAAAAATGGATTAAAAAAAACAAAAAAGGCAAACTTTTAGCACCAGCTGGTTCTTGTCGTGATATGTTTTTGTACATTAAAGAAGTATATTTAAACGAGGCAAAAAATTATTTGCAAGAAAAACTTAAAGGAAAAGCAGAGGTTTATTTTACAAAAGATCTAATCAATCAAGGTTTATTTGGAAAAAAAATATCAAATGAATTTTTAAATCGGGTGGGCAATTTAGTCATTTTATCCTATAAAGGAGAATCTGTCTGGTGGTATCAAAAGGGACGTTTTGAGCAAAAATTTTATGGACATCATGGAGGGTTGACAGAGGAGGAGATAGTTATTCCTTTAGTTATCTTATCGTCTTAATGGCGAAAGATAGTCTTTTAAAAAGCATGGGCATTATATAGTCCATGTTCGCACAAGTCAAATAAATTAGCCAATCGTCTTACTGATTCTCGTGCATACTCTTCATT
>JBKBJJ010000068.1:0-3715 GCA_046293855.1 Microgenomates group bacterium
GCTGAAACCCTGACCTAAAATTGAGGTCGTTCGCGGCGGCGGCAGAAGAATGTACAAAACCGAGGTTGTCCCAAACCAAACCAAAGTGGGAAAAAGAGAGTGGGAAAAGGTAAAAATAAGACTTGAAAAAACCGCTTGTTTTTCAAAAATTCTTCCCAAAAAATAAAAGAAAAAGACATTGTCCAAAAAATTTATCAAAAAAACATAAAAAGTAATCGTTGCTGGAAAGGGTTTATCTTTTAAAAAATAAGCAAATTTAAAATAGGAAAAAACCAGTAAAAAAATTATCACTAGTTGATAAAGATCAAAATTTAAACTTAGTCTTCGCATTGTTTTGTAGGGATAAAATATCAAAAGAAAAAAATTCTTGATAACAAATATTAAGGAGACAATTAATTCAATAATTAATTTTTCCACGCAAATCCGCGTTTTTAAATCTTTCACCAAAAATCCGCATTTTTCAGAAACCATACTGTAATAAGCTGACCACTTTGACAATCAACTTACCAAAAATTAAATAAAAAATAAAGGTGAAAATAAAAGATAAAGGAATAACAACAATAAAGGGGGCAGTTTTAAATCGGGCTGTTAATACCTTGTAAATATTAGTCAAAAATGGACAAGCTAAATCATTAGGTTCAATAAAAAAAACTTCGTTTAACTTTTTTTTTAAACGCCAATTAATTGCCTTCATGGTAAACTTTGGAAAACTTTAATAAAGGCTTTTCTTGCCCGAAAAATTAGGCTTTCTGTTGCTTTAAACCCCAATGATAATTTATGAGCAATACTTTTAACTTTTTCACCTTCTACATATTTAAGTCTTAAAACTAACTGATAATCATTTGGTAATTTTTTAAAAACTTTTTTGATTTTAGCGGCTAATTCTTTTTTCTCAATCTCCTCATCAAGGAAAATTGTTTTTAATCCTTCAACAACATAGGGAGAAAGAGCAGAGAATAAAATTTTTTTTATCTTTTTTTTACGAATAATATCGATTACTTTATTGCGAGCAATAGTAAAAAGAAATGTTTTAAGTGAACATTGACCTCGAAAATCACGCAAAGATTCAATAAAATCTAAAAAAACATCCTGTGTCACTTCCTCAGCTAAATGTTTATCATTCAGTTGACGGTAAAGGAAATTAAAAATAGCTAAATTAAATTTACGATAAAATTTAAAAAGTGCTTTTTCATCTTTTTTTATCAATTTTTCCAATAAGTCTTTATCTTGGGTAATCATTTTTTAATTACGAGAAAATTGCTTTAACTTCAGGTGCCAAGAACGGGAATTTTTTCTCATATTTTTTATCAATAAATTATTTTATCTTTTTATCAGCTCCCTTATCAGAAAATTTAGGTCTTAACTGATCCCTTAAGGCTTAAGAAATTTTAAGACGATCTGGTGATTATTTGTTAATAGTATGACATTATTTAATCCTAATCTAAACTTATCTTATAAATTTTTGCCTCTACTAAAATATAGGCGGAGTTTTGAAAGACAATAAAGTCATAAGCCTTTTTAAGAGTCTCTGAATTAATCTGCCGTTCATATGTCCCGTTTTTCCCTAAAACATAAATTGCTCCCTTCCTCTTATCCCAAGCATAAACCTTCTCCAAATCTTTACTGGTAAATATTTTTGTTATATTAACTGAGGAGTCAGGAAAAGATGTCTTAAACTCATCTTGACTGCCAGCGGTAAATTTAAAAATATGATCAGCAAAACCCACGTATACTGAGGAGTCAATCGCCAAAGAATTAGCATCTTTTAAACCAAAACTACCGCCTTTAAAATAAGAAGTTTTAGAAGAATATCCCTCCTCGGTCGGCAAGTATTTATATATCTGAGCTTTTTGCTCATCTAAAAGATAAAGATTACCATTATAAATCCAAAAATCAACAATATTACCCCAATCTTTATCGTTCTTTATCACCTCTTTTAATTTTCCTTCACTGTCAATCTTATATAAACCCTCGCCGGGGACATAAAATATTATCTGTTCCTGATAGCTGGCTACCAACTGGGCTTTTTTAATCTCATTAAACTTTTTTCTCTCAAGTGATTTTTTTGCTAAGGATAGGATATAAATTGTTCCCCTCTTTTGATCCAAAATTAACGCTAAATCATTATCAAGATATAATCTATCCCCTCTTGCCTCTTTATCATCAACTGCCAGATCAAAAAATTCCTCCGCTTTTTTTTCTTCTTTTTTAAGAATCTGATTTTCTTTTTCTTTTATTAATTTCACCAATTCTTCTATCTGCTTTTTTGAACCAACTTCTTTTTTTAATTTCTCAACTTCATTTTTTGCCTCATCAATTAAACTTTTAGATTTAGAAATAGAGAAAAATGATGTCTCATCAGCCTCATTAAGTTTTTGAAGAATAAGTGATTTTGTTAATTGAATTTTTTTTTGCATCGTTGCTTGCCTTCTTCGCTGATATCCAAAACCAACACTCCAGACTAAAATGAAAAAAATAATGACAACCGCCAAAAAAGTAATGGTTTTCTTTCTTCTCATCTGTTGGGAATAAGCGGCAGTATTTCTGTACCAATTTAATATTTTGTCAATCACTGATAATCTAAAAACCACCTCCTCCTCTTTTTTAAACTGAACTAAAAGAGCAATTATTCCTTGATCGTCTTTTCCTTTTAATATTGGCGTGATATTATCAACAATCTCACTGGGATTTTTTTTATCAAAAAATCCTAAAAACTCTTTCTCGCCACCCATTTTTTCCATAAAAGAGGCAGTGGTAAAAACTACCAAGTCAGCCGGTTTAAGATAACCAGAGGCCGATAAATCACCTTTAATAATTGGCACCAGTTTACCTGCGCGGTAAAGATAAACTTCCCCTTGGCCGATAGTTTTAAGATAAAGAATATTGTTTCTGATAAAACCGGCAGCGATGGAAAAGCCGGCAGGAAGATTTTTTTCTGTTATCTTTTTGCTTATAAATCCCTCAAAATCAGCTAAATTATCAAAGGTGGCTAAAGCAAAATCTTTTTTTACTAAAGATAAAAATTCTTGACCAACTTCCTTTTCTAATCCCTCCTCCACTTGGATAATCAAGAAAAAATTTTTCTCACTAATAAAACCGGTAAAACCTTCCTCTTTTTCTGCTCCCAAGTAAACAGCAAAGTTTTTTTTAAACATAACTTAAACCAAAAAAATGGCTAAAATTAAAAGGACTATTCCGGCAAAAATTTGGAATAATGAAATCACAAAAAATATTCTCTTTCCCTTAGTTTCTAAAGTTTTACTCATCACTTCAGTCTGTTTAGATAAAATAATCCCATATATAAGATAAAAAGTGGAAAAAAATTCGACTAAAAGTACCACTTAACTTCAATTATAACAAAGTCGAAACCGTAACCGTTGATTTGACAAATAAAAAAGGAAAAGTTACCCAATTAATCTTAACAGAAGAGTCACAGAATTCAGAGTATTTTTCTGCAAAAATTAAAATACCGGCTGCCAATACAAGGATTGGAAGAACAGTGGACTCCATACCTACCGAAAGACCACCGATGATATTGGTGGCATGACCGGTAGCTGACTGCTTGATGATGGACAAAACTGGGCGCTTGCCCATGGCAGTGTAATATTCGGTGATAATGGACATCAAAGTACCAACCACGAGACCCAAGACAATCGCATAGAACACGTCCATGTTAGTAAACTCATAACCTCTGATTGAAAGTGTCTCAGGAAGC
>JBKBJJ010000069.1:0-3649 GCA_046293855.1 Microgenomates group bacterium
CTTTGATGTTGGCAAACCTCCTTTATCAACCATCATACATTAGCTGTCAAAGCGCACTTTTTTACTATGGAGCAATTCCTGATGTTAGCCAATCAACAACCTCGATTACAACAATAACGACAAAAAATATTAAAACTCGTTTTGGCAATTTTATTTATTACAAATTAAAAAAAGAGCTTTTTTTTGGATATCAAATTTTAAAAATCGGCGATGATTTTTTAAAAATTGCTTATCCGGAAAAGGCTTTGCTTGATTTTTTTTACTTAAATAAAATCAAATCAATTGAGGAGTTAAGACTTGATTTATCCAAATTTAATTGGAAAAGGTATAAAAAATATATTCAGGTATTTCCAGAATGGCTAAAAAAAATAGATTTAAAAATTTAAAAACATTTATCTATGATTTTACCGATTGTTGACCAATTTGAAAGCATTTTAAATAATTTAAATTTTAAAGAACTGGTTAAAAAAGAATTATTATTAAGGGAATTTTTACAAAGTAAAATTATTGAAAAGATTTACCAAACAAAGATATCAAAAAAGATTTTTTTTATTGGTGGTACGTCTCTTAGGCTTCTTCATGATTTAGATAGATTTTCTTTGGATTTAGATTTTGATTACCAAGATATTAAAAAAAGTCAAATAGAACAGTTATATAATCATATCGTTAAAAGTTTAAGGCAAGAAAATATTGAAATTGTTGAGTATAAAAACATCGATAAAAAACCTATTGAATTTGAGATAAGATTCCCAAAAATTCTTTATGAATTAAAATTGCGTCAATTTCCGGAAGAGAATTTAGTTGTCAAGCTGGATTTTGACGACTTTTGGAAAGGACACAAAAGTGAGGTTTTAGTGTTTAATAAATTTGCCAGTTTAGCTAAAGTTATCACAGTCTCCAAAAATGAAATTTTAACCCAAAAACTTTTTGCTTTAGTTAATCGCAAAAAAACAATGGCAAGAGATATTTATGATATTGTTTGGCTTTTATCACAAGGGGCAAGAATTGACTGGCAATTTGCTAAAAAAAATAATTTGAGAGAGGACTTAATTTTTAAGGTTAGGAAAAAGATTGACGAGGAAAAACCAAAATTTTCTTTTTATAAAAAACAGCTTGCGCCTTTATTAATTTATCCAACATATGTTGAAAAAATTGACTTTATTCACAGTTATTTTCCTTTATTTAACGAGATCAAGTTTGAAAGGTTTGAAATTATTAAAAGTTTAGATTTTGATGGTTATCTTTTAAATTTTCATTTTAAAGCTGCCGATAAAAAAGTTAAATTTACCTACAAAGTCTCTGAAACTGCTATGGCAAATCCAAACTTTAATCTTCCAAAAAGTGAAGATGATAATAATAATATAAAAATAGCAGTTGAAAAAATTCTTAACTTTTATAATAAAAATCCTTTTAAAGATTATCAGATACAATTGATAACGACAACAAATTTGCTTTATGTTTTTGATTTTGATGAAATTTTAGAATAATTTTGTCTATATTATCTCTTTATAATAGCGTAAATTTTAAATTAATAATTAGTAATTGATTAAGAATTAAGTATTAAAAATTAAAAATTATTATATGTTTTCCATACCCTTCCTCCTCCTTCCCGCCTATAATGAGGGGAAAGTAATCGAGAAAGTTATTGCTTCTTGACAAAATCTTTATTTTGTTTCATAATTACTACTATATGAGTAGAAAAAATGAAATAAAAAACAGTGATTTAATTGAAAATAAACCATATTTAACTAAGAAAGAGCTTTCAATAATTCTTGATAAAAAAGGGAAAAATCTTGATAAAAAGATTTCCCTGCTTTTGCGCGATCAAGTAATTCTTTCTTTGAAAAAAGGACTTTATATTAGTAAAATTTTTTATTTGAAGAATAAAGAAAACATTGAAGAATATTTGGCTAATATAATTTATTACCCTTCTTATTTATCAAAAGAATATGTTTTAGCCAAAGAAGGAGTTATCCCCGAGTCGGTTTTTTCCTACACTTCAGTAACCATTAAAGCAACTCGCTTTTTTAAAAATCAACTAGGAGATTTTTCTTACAATAAAATAAAAGAAAACCTATTTACCGGCTATTATTTAAAAAATTACATCGAAAACTACAAAATAAAAATCGCCACCAAAGCGAAGGCTTTGTTTGATTATTTTTATTTTATCCCTTTTCAATCAGCAAAACAGATCGATGATTTAAGACTAAACTGGGACAACTTAGAGGCAAAAGATATTAAGGAATTTGAAAGCTTTGTTGATTTATCTAAATCTTTAAAAATGGAAAAAATTTATCAATTATTAAAAAAACGGTATGATAATAGATAGTTTACGGGCAACTTTTGATAAAAACAGAGATAAAAATCCTTTATTTTTAAGAAACATTTTAAAAGAACAACTTCAATATTATGTTTTAAACTTTATTTATAACTCATCCTATGGCGAAAAATTTCTTTTTAAAGGTGGAACTTGTCTTCGATTTGCCTTAGATGATTTTCCCCGTCTTTCTGAAGATTTAGATTTTGATGTTGAGGATTTTGCAAAATTTGATTTTCAAAACTTTACTCAAGCTATTTATGAATATTTTTCGCAAAAATTAAGTTATAAAGATTTAGAAATTAAAGTTTCAGGAAAAAACAAAATTATTTACTTAAAATTTCCTCTTCTTGATAAAATCAATTTTGCTTATGATAAAAGCAAACCAAGTGAAAGAATCCTTTTTTTAAGAATTGATTTAGCTCCTATTAAAGGAAGCGGATTTACTAAAGAAATATCTTTAAAATCAACCTATGATTTTTCCTTTATTATCAAAAGGTACTCCCTTCCAGATATAGCCGCTGGAAAGTTATCGGCGATTTTAACCAGAGAAAGATGGGAGGGAGAGAAAAAAGAAGCTCGTTTTAAAGGAAGAGATTACTTTGATATTTTTTGGTTAAGTGAAAAAAAGATTTTTCCTAATTTAATTTATTTAAAATCAATTTTGCCCTCCTCTTTTCAAAAAAATATTTTTTCTTTAGTTAAGGAAAAACTAAAAGAGGCTTCAAGAAAAAAACAAGATTTAAAAAAAGATCTTCTTTCCTTTTTTGCCGAAAATCAGTTTGTTGAAAGATTTGTTGACAATTTTGATCTTTTTGTAGAAAAATATTTGAAGTACTTAAAAAATGAGAAAAATTGTTAATTCTTAGTTTTTAATTTTTAATCAACTATTAATTAAGAATTAGAAATTATAAATTAGAAATTAATTAAAAATTAAAAATTAAAAATTATTATATGTTTTCCATACCCTTCCTCCTCCTTCCCGCCTATAATGAGGGAGAAGTGATCGGCCAGGTTATTGCGGCGGTGAAAAAGGAGGGGTTTGAAAAGATTATTGTTGTTGATGATGGCTCAACCGATGACACCTGCCAGAAAGCCAAAAATGCAGGAGCCATAGTTTTGCGTCATATTATAAATCGAGGTAAAGGAGCAGCTGTAAAAAGTGGTATTGAATATGCTAAATTAAAAAAAGCTTCAATTGTTGTAACAATAGATAGTGATGGTCAGCATAATCCAAAAGATATAAAAAAATTAGTTGAAAAAATCAGGGAAGGTTATGATGTAGTTTTGGGGTCAAGATTTTTAAATAAGAAAAATAAAATTCCCTTATTT